>NZ_JAKRMO010000020.1:0-61457 GCF_022346485.1 Brachybacterium sp. ACRRE
CGGGTACCGGGGGGGGGGGGGGTCGGGGTGCGTCGCTGGTCAGTCCGACCCGCGGCCCCGCTCTCGGGGTGCCGCACCGAGCGGAATGCGGTGCGGCGGACGCATGCGCCGAGGGTCTGCCCCTCAAGGGTCAGCGGGACGAATCCTCGTCCTTCTCGGCCCCTGCCCCGTCGTCCCCCGCCTCGTCGGACGCGGCGCCGCCTTCGACCCCGTCGTCCGCATCGGCGCCGACCGCGTCGGCATCCTCTGCGTCGAGGTCCTGCGCGTCGACATCGTCAGCGTCGGCGTCCTCGGGGTCGGCGAGGCCGCCGGCTCCCGCCTCGCGGTAGAGCGCGATGAACTCGCGCGCGGTGTCGGGGCCGATCATGAGGCGCAGCACCGGGGAGACCTCGAAGGAATCGCCCTGCTCCTCGAGCAGGCCCGCGCGCTGGATCTTGGTGATGGAGGCGCGCACCTCCTTGGCGAATCCGGCCTCGTCGGTCGAGGTGGAGCGGCGGTAGGCGGCGAGCGCCTGCTGGATCTCCGCCTCGGAGACCACCGCGCGCTGACCGCGCGAGGACTGGGTGAGCAGCATCTGGCGCAGCACCAGCAGCAGCACCGAGTCCAGGCGGTTCAGGCCTGAGAGGCGGCGCAGCAGCTTGGGGGCGTCGGGGTCGGACTCGCTCTGGCGCACGAAGGCGACCTGTGCGTCGTCGTCCAGGACCAGCTCGAGGAACATGTCGGCGAGCCGGGCCTCGATGGCGGCGCGGTCGCGCAGCAGCTGGCCGTAGCGCTGAGGCTCGCGCCTGCCGTCGACGAAGGGTCCCTGCAGGAGGGCCACGAGCACGCGGCGGGACTCGTCGACGAGCGCGCCCAGTCCGGAGGTGGTGGGCGCGTCCGGGTCGTCCGGGGACGGGGCCGAGCCCGAAGGGTTCGACGGGGCCGCGGCGGGCGAGGCGGGGGATGTCATGGGAGCCACGATCATCGAGGGTACCTGCGAGACTGGCCGTCATGGACGATCTCACCGTCGAGCGCGTACTGCGCACCGTCGAGGCCATCCCGCCCGGCCGCGTCGCGAGCTACGGCCAGGTGGGTGACGTGTGCGGGGTGGGGCCGCGCCTGGTGGGTCGGATCATGAGCCAGTGGGGCTCCGGGGTGACCTGGTGGCGGGTGACATCGGCCGACGGGGACCTGCCCGCTCCGCTCCTCGCGCGCGCCCGCGACGCGTGGGACGAGGAGGGCATCGCGCTCAAGCCCAACGGCCGCGGCTGCCGGATCACGCGGTACCGGGCCGACCACGAGCAGCTCGTCGCGGATGCTCGACGGGCCTGGGCGGACCTGCCCGCGGAGTGAGGACCGGCCCGCACGACCCGACATCGGTCACGCCTCGTTCGTCGGCCGTTCGCCCTGTTGTAACCTCAGGAACGGCCCGGCGAGAGCCCGACCCCTTTCCGTGCAGACCCGTGTTCCGAGCCCAGGGATCGAGCTCGCCGCGGCCTGCCGTCCATCACCCCGTTCATGACCGCGCGTTCCGAGGAGGCCCCGTGCACGTCGGGACGACGCTCCAGCGCACCTCGAGCGCGGCCGCGCCCCTGTGGGAGCAGGCCTTCGCCGTGTGGGCGTGGCGCCATGCCGTCGGGCCGCGCCCGGTGCACGTCGCGATCGAGGCGCCCGGGCCCGACGGGACCGACAGGACGGACGGGGCCGACAGGGCGGACACGGCCGACGCCCTCTCCGCCGCGCACTCCTCCGCCCGTTGCCCCCATCTCCTGGGGGCCGAGGCGGGCACCGTGATCGACCTGGGCGAGATCGCCACCGAGGGCCGCACCGTTGATCTCGCCGATCCCTCCACCCCCGCCTGGCTGTGGGTCGAGGGGGCGGCCGCCGGGTCCGGCGCGGCCGCCGGGTCGGGCGCGACCGGGTCCGGCGTGCGCTGGTGGGTCGACGAGCGGGTCGAGCTGCCGCGCGTGAGCGCCGTCGTCCCCACGTTCCGCCGCGAGGACGACGCGACCGCGCAGGCCCGCGCCTTCGCCGCCATGCCCTTCGTCGCCCGCGTGCTCGTCGTCGATCAGGGCGGCACCCTCGCGGACCACGCCCCCTTCACCCGGCTCCTCGAGGCGCAGGAGGGGGCGTCGGCCGACCTCCCCGACTCCCCCGCGCGCATCGAGCTGCTCGAGCAGCCGAATCTGGGCGGCTCCGGCGGGTACGCGCGCGGCATGCTCGCCTCCCTCGAGGACCCCGCCCAGGCCGTGTTCCTCTCGGACGACGACGCCCTGATCTCCGAGGAGTCCCTGCGCCGCCTGCTGACCTTCCAGGCCCTCGCCGAGGCGCCGACGATCCTGGGCACCGGGCTGCTGGACGCAGGCTCCCCCGTCGACGCCCCCACCCTGCTCACCGAGGCTGAGCATGTGGAGCGATCGACCTTCTTCTGGCGCTCGGCCGACGGCATGCACGGACCGCTCGACCTCGCCAGCACCACCCCCGCCGACTGGGACGCCCTGCTGCCGCGCACCGCCGCGGACTACTCCGGCTGGTGGGGCACGCTGCTCCCGCCCGGCGCCGTCGGGACGCTGGGGCTCCCCGCGCCCTTCTTCCTGAAGTGGGACGACGCCGAGTACGGGCTGCGCGCGAGCGCGCACGGCTATTCGACGATGGTGCTGCCGGGCGCCTCCGTCACCCACCCCTCCTGGGACGCATACCGCACGCAGATGAGCTGGAGCGCGCGGATCCTGCACCGCAACCGTCTGGCGACCGCCGCCGCGCACCGCGCGGGCCGCGGAGTGCTCGCCGACTCCCTCGCCCACCAGCTCAAGCACGTGCTGTCCGGCCTCCACCTCACGGCGCGCCTGTGGGACGAGGGCGCACGGGCCGCGCTCGCGGGCCCCGATGCATGGCTGGGCACGGACCTGCGCAGCGCGCGGGCCGACGGCCAGGCGGTGGTCGACGCCTGGCGCGAGCGCCAGCGCACCCGGACCGAGGGCCTCGAACCCACGCGCACCTCCCCGTTCTCCCCGCCCGCGGGGGCGCTGCGGGCGCTCGCCCGCGCGCTCTCCCCCGCCCGCGCCCCGCGCAGCGTGCTGGAGGTCCCCGCGAGCGAGGTGTCCTGGCGCACCGTGCTCGGGGCCGACGCCGTGATCATCACCTCCGCGCAGGGCGAGAGGATCGACGCCTTCGCGATCGACGGGCACGATGATCGGTCCCTCCTCGTGCGGGTGCTCCTCACGCACGCGCGCCTGGCCCTGCGCTGGGGCTCGCTGCGCCGCAGGTATGCGCGCGCCCTGCCGCGCTGGACCACGGCGGGCGCCTGGCGGGAGATCCTGGATCGCGCTGAGCAGGCTGAGCAGGCGGCGAAGGCGGAACAGACCGAGCAGACCGAGCAGACCGAGCAGGCGGGGAGCACGAGCACCGAGGAGCGCAGGGACGACAGCGCTGACGCGAGCCGGGAAGGAGGCCGCTGATGGCCGCACGCGGCAACTCCCTCAAGCGCCGGCTGCGCAGCACCGGCGGCAAGCTCCTGCGCCGCTTCCGCCTGCTGCCCGGCGGCGTGCCCGACGGCCTGGGCGATGACGACCGCCTGGGCGAGACCATCCTCGAGGGCGACGTCATCCTCTACTTCCCCGACACCCTGGAGAGCCTCTACCAGCTCGACGACTGGTTCGGGCCGCTGCGCGAGCTGCACCGCGAGCGGGGCGTGACCATCGTGTGCATGGACTCGCGGGTCGCCGCGGCGCTGCGCGAGAAGGTGGAGATGACGGTGATCACCGTCGCCCGCGACGCGACGCTGGACGCGCTGATCCTGCGCAGCGACACCAAGCTCATCCTCTACGTGAACTACAACCCGCTGAACACGGCGCCCCTGCGCAGCCGCTCGGCGCTGCACGTCTCGCTGCTGCACGGCGACTCGGACAAGGGCGTGTCCGTCTCCAACCAGATCAAGGCCTACGACTTCTCCTTCGTGGCCGGGCAGGCGGCGATCGACCGCCTCGAGCGCTACTCGACCCTGTTCGACGCGCGCACCCGCTGCATCCCCGTCGGTCGACCCAGCCTGGACACGGACCGCGCGAGCGCCCCGGCGCGCTCCGAGGGCGCGCCCCGCACGGTCCTCTACGCGCCGACGTGGGAGGGCGGGCAGGCGAGCGTCGCCTACTCCTCGCTGCTCACGCAGTCGGAGATGATCGTGCGCTCGCTGGTCGCCGCCGGTCTGCACGTCATCTACCGTCCGCACCCGCTGACGGGCGTGCGCGTGCCCGCCTTCGGGGAGGCCGACGCCCAGCTGCGCGAACTGCTCGCCGAGCGCGGGCAGGAGGTCGCCGAGCGCCACAGCATCCAGCAGGACTTCGCCCGCGCCGACCTCATGATCTGCGACGTCTCCGCCGTCGCGACGGACTGGCTGGCCACCGGCAAGCCGCTCATCGTCACCGAGCCCGACCGCGCCGAGGGCGGCCCCCGCGAGGCCGCCACGCGGCTGCTGCAGACGACGCCGCGCCTGAGCGAGGAGCAGGCCCCGCGCGCGGGCGAGCTCGCCCTCGAGGAGATCACCGAGGATCCCCAGCGCGAGCAGCGCCGCGAGCTGACCGAGTACTACCTGGGCGACACCACCCCGGGGGCCTCCCTCCAGCGGTTCCTGGACGCCTGCACCGACCTCACCGTGCTGCGCGATCAGTTGTGGGCTTCGATCCAGGAGGAGGGGACCGCATCGTGAGCCCCATGATCGTCCGAGCCGATGTGCGCAGAGCAGCGCACAGAAGAAAGATCAAGACATCACGGCTGATGCCGTGACCGCCAGGGCGGCACGTGCGCGACGCGCACGGCCGGCGAGCCCGAGGAGGGCCGTATCCGATGACCCAGACCGAATCCACGAATCCTTCCGCCGCACGCCACCGCATGGTGATGCCCTGGCAGCGTATGGCCGGGCTGCGCAGGCGCCTCACCCAGACCACCGTCGCGATCGTGCCTCTGGTGCTGCTCGCGATCGGCGTGCATCCCGCGATCGCCGTGATCCCCGCGATCTACCCGTTCTTCATCCTCATCCGCCGCGGATACCGCCGGCTGCGCAGACATGTGGGCCGCACCGCCTTGGCCGGGGAGCACGGCATCCGTCTGCTGCTCGGCCTGCTGCCGCTCGGCATCTGCTGGGCGCAGGAGACGACGGGTCCTCTCGGCTGGGCGACTTCCGTCCTGTTCGCCCTGGTGCCTCTGTCCGAGCCCGTGGTCACCCGCGTAGCGCCGGGCCGCAAGCTCCGCGTGGCCAATCTGCCCGGGATCCCCGACCACCGTGGACCGAGGTTTCCGGTGAACGTGGTGCTGGTCGTCGACCTCTCGCTCACAGCGCTCGCTTCGCTGCTGCTGCTCGTGCACGTGCCCGCCGGTGCGCTGCTGGCGCTGCCGCTGATCGCCCTCGCCGTGGCCGGCTATCACGCCCTGGACTCCTTCCGGCGCGTGCGGGATTCCGTGAATGCAGACAACAACCTCTACGCCGCCGTCGAGGCGTACGCCCCGAGGTTCGTCCTCTACTACGGCGTTCCCGCCGGATCCGCCTACCAGGTGGGCATGTGGATCGAGTACCTCGAGCGCATCGGCGAGCCCTTCATCGTGGTGCTGCGCAAGACCTCCGCGTTCCGCGAGATCACGCGCCTGACCCTCGCACCCGTGGTGGTGCGCACGAACATCTGGCAGCTGGACGACGTGATCACCCCGTCGATCACCACGGCCTTCTACGTCAACAACTCCGCGCCGAACGTGCACCTGGTGCGGTACCCGCAGATCACCCACGTGCAGCTCCTGCACGGCGACAGCGACAAGGCCTCGAGCTTCAACCCTGTCACCGCGCTCTACGACAAGATCTTCGTAGCGGGCCAGGCTGCCATCGACCGTTATGCGAACAACGGCGTGGAGATCCCGCAGGAGAAGTTCACGATCGTCGGCCGCCCGCAGGTGGAGACCGTCGAGCAGCAGAGTCCGGAGAACGTGCCGGTGCGCACGGTGCTGTACGCGCCGACATGGGAGGGCCACTACGCGGACACGAACTACGGCTCGCTGCCCGTGGGGCCGCAGATCATCCGCAACCTGCTGGAGCGCGGGATCACGGTCGTGTTCCGTCCCCACCCCTTCAGTTATCGCAATCCCGAGGCCTCCCGGAACATCAGCGAGATCAAGAGGATGCTGCGCGAGGACAGCGAGATCAGCGGGCACGAGCACCTGTGGGGACGCCCTGCGGAGAAGGAGCTGGATGCGTTCGGCTGCTTCAACGCGGCCGATGCGATGATCTCCGACGTCTCCTCCGTGGTCCCGGACTTCCTGTACTCCGGCAAGCCCTACGGCCTGGTGACGATGTCGTACACGGTCGCGGAGTTCGAGCGGATGTTCCCGCTCGCGCGCTCGGCCTACGTGATCCCGAAGGACCTCTCGAATCTCGACGAGATGCTCGAGCAGCTCCTGGTCACCGATCCCAAGGCCGAGCGCCGCAAGCAGACGCGCGTGGACTATCTCGGCCCGTTCCCGGCCGAGAACTACGCCGACGCCTTCGTGAGCGCCTCACGCAACGTGGTGCTGCACGATCGCAAGCCCGTGGCCGCCCTGAATGCTCGGACCGAGGGAGCGGACGAGGGAATCGAGGATTCCCGCACGGGTGCAGGCGAGGCGATCACCGAGGACACTGACCGAGCACTGGACGGCACGGATGAACCTGGTGCGGACAGTGCCGACGAGGACGACTGAACCGCGCATCCGTAGAGAACCGAATCAGGAGAATCGTCGACCGGAAGGGTGACGCCGCCATGCGAACCGTACTCATACTCCTCCATGCCCTGGGCTATGCCGGGCGATCCGGAGCCGCTCTCGACCAGTGCCGCATGTTCGTGAACATGGGGCTGAAGCCTGTCATCGTGACTTTCAAGTACGAGCCCAGATTCGAGGAGGGACTCGCTTCCCGAGAGGGTGACATCGTGCTTCCCGAGGGGTCGTCCGCGGTCAACATCTACCGTGACATGAGCGCACCCCTGACCAAAGATCCCGACGCCGACTGGTCGCGCGCCGAGGACGAGGACACGCACGGACTCACGTGGAGCACGTCCACGATCGGGGACACGACCCGCCTGGACTACTTCGATCCCACCGGTCGCCTCGTGAAACACCGGGAGCTGCACGGGGACGAGCCGATCCGGACGGTCCTGTACCGGGATGGGAAGCCATCGGTGCAGCGGGAGTACGAGGACACGGGTGCGTGCGGTCGCGAGCTCTCCCTCGACCCGGTGACCGGGAACGTGTCCGAGGAGCGCTACTTCACACCTGATGGCATCTGCTACGTGACGCGTCACCTGGATCCGGCGAGCGGTCGACAGCTCGGCGTCTACTGCCATGACCCGAGCTCCGGCCGGTCGACCCGCTACGCGCACAACATCCCGTGGCACGCCGCATGGCTGACCAAGATCCTCGAGGAGTCCCAGCCCCGCCCGCTGGCGATCGCCCAGCATCCGACCGCCATGCGCAAGCTGCTGGACACCGACCCGAAGCTGTCCAGCAGACTCTTCCTCGCCCATGTCAACCTGTTCCAGCCCCCCTACACACTCGGATCGCCGATCCGCGAGGACTATGTCAAGCCGTTCGAACGGGTGTCCGAGATGCCCGTGGTGCTCGCTCTGACGGCGAAGCAGGCGCAGGACTATCGCGCCACGTTCGGAGCGGAGAACTGCGACCCGATCGTCATCCCGAACGTGATCCGCGACCGCAGGTCCTCGACCTCGATCCGCAAGGTGCGCGGACGAGTAGGGGTCGTGTGCCGCTTGCACGCCGAACAGAAGCGTGTGGACGATCTGCTCCGTGCCTGGGTCCAGGTCGTCTCGGCGGTCCCCGCCGCGCACCTGGAGATCGGCGGTGACGGTGGCGCCCGCAGGTCCCTTGAGCAGCTCACCGCGGAGTTGGGCCTTCAGGAGAGCGTCACCTTCCACGGGTGGGTGCCCGACGGCGCGGACCTCATGGCCAGCTGCATCCTCACCGCCTCCGCCGCGAGGTGGGAAGGGCTGCCGCTCTCGATCGGCGAGTCGCTCGCGGCGGAGACGCCCGTGGTCGCATACGACATCAACTACGGCCCCTCGGACCTCATCCGCGAAGGCAGGGACGGAATCCTGGTCCCCGACGGCGACGTCGATCGGCTCGCTCAGGGGATCATCAAACTGCTCAAACATCCGCGGTCCGCGGCGAAGATGGGACGTTCCGCCTCCCGGCGGATGGCCGAGGAATTCTCGATGGAGGCGATCGCTCCCAAGTGGAAGGCGGCGTTCGAGGTCGCGGACCGGCGCAGCTGACGCGCCGTCAGCGCCCGGCGCCCCCCCCTGTGGGAGAGGCCACCGCGACGACGCCGGGCCCCCGGGCTAGGATGAACGGTGCCTCGGCCGCGGTAGGCCGCCCCTTTGTTCCCGGCCCTTCGGAGATTGGTACGGCCTGTTGACTGATAGCAACCTGGCGCTCCCCACGGTGCCCCCTCCGCTCGAGCGAACCTACGCTCCGGAGTGGGTGGAGTCCACGGCGCAGCAGAACGATCTCGAGCGGATGGGCGTGCGCCCGTCCCTTCGCGAGTACATCCCGGAGCTCTGGAAGCGCCGCACCTTCATCCGCGTGCTCGCAGTGTCCAAGGCGCAGGCGAAGAACCAGAACACCTACCTGGGCCAGGTCTGGGCTCTGCTGACGCCCGTCCTCAATGCCGCCGTGTACACAATCATCTTCGGCTTCATTCTGAAGGTGGGCCGCGCGGGGATCGACAACACCATCGCCTTCATCGTGGTGGGCGTGTTCATGTTCCGATTCTTCGAGATGTCTCTCCAGGCCGGCTCGAAGGCCATCCGTTCCAACATGAACCTGGTGCGCTCGGTGCACTTCCCACGCGCGGTCCTCCCGATCGCCGGCGTGGCAGCAGAGTTGACCACGCTCGTCCCCGCCCTCGTCGTAATGTGCGTGATCGCGTATCTCTCGGGGCTGCTGCCCAACGAGGGCGACGTCCCCCTCGAGCCGCGCTGGCTGCTGCTGATCCCGGCCGTGCTGCTGCTGTGGTGCTTCTGCACGGGCTGCGCGTTCATCATGGCGAGGCTCGTCGCGCAGACCCCCGATATCGACAACCTGATCCCCTTCGGAACTCGCATTCTCATGTACGTCTCGGGAGTGATCTTTTCGATCGACCACTTCCTCGGAAAGTTCTCGTGGGGCTGGATCATGGAGTACCAGCCCGTCGCGGTGTTCCTGGAGATCGCGCGCTCCGCGATCCTCGCCGAACCTTCCGCCCCGCTCGACCCGACGAAGTGGGTTGTCGGCGTGGGCTGGGCGATCGTGTTCCTGGTGGGAGGGTTCCTCTACTTCTGGCAGGGGGAAGAGACTTATGGCCGCAATTGAGACCGACGAGGACGACTTCGAGGTCGATGCCGAGGACCTCGACAACACCCCGGTCCAGGAGAGCGAGTCCGACCGGCTCTCACTACTGGTGAACGACCTGCACATCACCTACCGCGTCTTCGGTGCGAAGAAGGTGGGAGCAGGCCCCGCACGGAAGCAGACCGCTCTGCAGAAGTTCCTCAGCCGAGGTGCGTCTCAGCAGAACGTGCGCGAGGTGAAGGCGGTGCGCGGCATCTCCTTCAGCGCCCGTCACGGCGAATCCATCGGCATCATCGGCGTGAACGGATCGGGCAAGTCGACCTTGCTGCGCGCGATCGCCGGACTGATCCCCCCGGCCCAGGGCTCGGTGTACGTGGCCGGCGACCCGGCGCTTCTCGGCGTGAACGCCGTGCTCATGGGAGACCTGAGCGGCGAACGCAACATCATGATCGGCGGCCTCGCGCTGGGCTTGACACAGCAGCAGGTGCGCGAGCGCTATCAGGACGTCGTCGACTTCGCCGAGATCGGTGAGTTCGTCAACATGCCGATGAAGTCCTACTCCTCGGGCATGGGTGCGCGCCTGCGCTTCGCGATCTCCGCGAGCGCTGTCCCCGACATCCTGATGATCGACGAGGCACTGTCCACGGGCGATGCCGCATTCCGCGCCAAGAGCAAGGCGCGCGTCAACGAGGTGCGGGAGGCTGCCGGAACGGTGTTCCTGGTCAGCCATTCCTTGGCGACTGTGAAGAGCATGTGCGAGCGCGTGCTGTGGGTGCACAAGGGCCAGCTGGTCATGGACGGTCCGGCCGACGAGGTATGCCATCGCTACAAACAGTTCGTCAACGAGTCCAAGCGGTACGCCCAGCAGCTGGCTGCCCAGCACAAGGCGGAGCAGTGACGCGACCGATCCTGATCGTCCTCCATCGCCTCGCGCACGGCGGGGTCACCCAGGCCGTGCTCGATCAGGCGCGGATGTTCGAGCGCGCCGGTCGGATGGTCACGATCGCGACCTTCGACGACGATCCAGCCTTCCGCTCCTCGGTCGCGTCGCTGCGCGAGTCGGGCAGGCTGCCCCGCGGCGTCGAGGTGCTGAACGTCTACGAGGACACCCGTCAGGCCGCCGGTGGCCGCTCCGGGACCAGGAGCGCCGCGGGCATCCGCGAGCGCGCGACGGCGGCTGGTCGCACCCTCAGCAGGCGAGTGCGTCGGCAGATCTCCTCGGTCTCGAACGACGACCTGACGGAGATGGGCGAGGACAAGCACGGGCCCTACCGCCGTCGCTTCACGGCCGCCGGAGAGTATTACGCGTTCGACCGACTCGACACGTCCGGATGCGTCGCTTACACCAACTTCTTCGAGAACCGCTTCCTGATCCGCCGCGATGACATGGAGGACGGGTTCGCGGCACGTCGTACATGGTTCACGGCCGCCGGTGCGGCGAACCGCGTGGAGTTCATGACCCCTGAGGGCCTCTGCTTCGCCCAGCGCTGGACAGACCCGGAGGACGGTCACGGCCTGGGGGTGTACGTCGTGCAGCCCGGCACGCGGACCATGCGACGCTTCAGCGGCCTACCGGCCTGGCACGCGGCCTGGCTGCAGTCCGTCGTCGACCGGAGCGACACGCCCCCGTACGTGATCGCGGAGACCGCCTCCGCGATCACCAAGATGCTGAAGCTCCGCCGGGACAGCGCCGTACGCCTGGGGATGATGCACAACAGCCACCTCGCCTCGCCGTTCGCGGTCGACAGCCCGCTGCGCCCCGACTACGAGGACCCGTTCGCGAAGCTCGATCAGGTCGACGCCTACGTGCTGCTCAGCGAGCGGCAGCGCCGTGACATGACGGAGCGGCTGGGGCATGCCGAGACGTTCACCGTCGTCCCGAATGCCCTGGTCATCCCGCCCGAGCCCGCGGAGAGACGGGATCCACGACTAGTCTCGATCATCTCGCGCCTCGCGCCGCAGAAGGCGCTGCACGAGGCAGTCCACGCCTTCGCCGGCGTGGTGGAGCAGGTGCCGGAAGCACGTCTCGAGATCTACGGTCGCGGGAGCGAGAGGTCTGCGCTCGAGTCACTGGTCTCCGAGCTCGGGATCCAGGGGAACGTTGAGTTCATGGGCCGCACCGACGACCCGAACGGCGTGATGGCCCGCAGCATCTGCACGCTGTCCACGTCGGACTGGGAGGCGCTGCCGCTGTCGATCGCCGAGTCGCTCGCCGTGGCCACTCCCGTCGTCGCCTACGACTGCTTGTACGGACCCTCGACTCTCATACGAGACGGCGAGAGCGGCGTCATCGTCCCCCGCGGCGAACGCGAGGGTCTTGCCGACGCAGTCGTCGACCTGCTGCGCGCCCCCGAAAAGGCGGCGCGCATGGGCGCTGCTGGCCGCGAGGACATCTCGCAGCGCCTGAGCTTCGACGCCGTGCTGCGCGACTGGGACCGTGCCTTCGCTCACGCCGAGGCCCGCAGCGGCCTCCCCGGTTCCTCACACTGACCACGCTCCCGTCGACGCCGGGCTCTTCCCGCTGAGGTCCGTCGCCCAGCCCGATTCGGCCCACTCCTCCGGGGGACGCCGACGAGGCGTGCGGTGCACCGAGCCTCTGAGGGCTCGAGTCACCGCACGCGTCGTGCAGTTCGAGGAGTCGGTCTCCCCCTGCTGCGGGCCAGGTGCCTCACTTCGAGGAGTACTGCTCCCAGAGCTCGGCGTCCGTGACGTACGAGGAGGACCAGGGCTTCGCACCCTCGGCCCAGACGCGCACCTTCGGAGCCTCGAGGGGTTCGCGGTCGGGCACGTACGCCCACTCGGCGCGCAGGTCGGCGCGACGGGGACCCGCCACGTAGTGCAGCACGTCGCGGTCGTCCAGGCGATAGTGGGCCATCGCCGGCACGGCCTGGTCGCTGAAGCCCTCGGCACGCAGGCCGGCGAGGTCGAGCACCATGACATCGGTGTCGAAGGCATCGAAGTCGAAGACGTGGCGACCGTGGATGTCGCGATAGAACTCGTAGGCGGTCTCGGGCACGGAATCCAGGCGCTTCGCGGCGCCGTAGAGCACCGCGAAACCGCTCGCGTCCGCCCGGGACGTGCGACGCGCCGCGAACAGCGCCCCATCGAGGTCGATGCCCTCGAGGTCCGCGAGGTCGGCGGAGACCACGCCGTCGACCGGCAGCAGGATCGCGCGGTCCACGGGAACGAGCTCCGGGAGCAGTGCGCGGTCCAGGGAGCGCTCGTCGAGCGCCTCCACGGCTTTGGCGTCGATCGAGGTGGTGTCGATCCATCGGATCTCGACGCCCTCGACCTCGAGCTCCGCGGGGCGGGCGCCGCGCGCGACGATCCAGGCCCGGATCGTCCGCGAGGAGCTCTCGGCCGAGGAACGCAGCACGGCGCTGAGGTGGCGCACCTGGTAGGCGGTCGGGGTCAGCACGATGTCGATCGCGTCCGCGGGGCCGTCGACCTTCTTCCGCTGGACGGACGCGACCAGCTGGCCGGCCGAGTGCCCGGCATCGGGGACGGTCACGGAGCGCGAGTGCCGTTCCCGCGCCTGCTGAACCTCGGGCTCGACTGTCTTCCGCCACAGGGCGTAGACGGAATCACGGTCCTCGCCCCGGAAGATCGCCTCGAGCACCGGCTGCAGACGATCGCGCATCCGCGACCGCATGGCGTCGAAGTCCGTCTGGCTCAGACGGAACAGGCCGTTGAAGCGCACGTCGGCGTTGTTCTTCGGCTCGAAGTCGACCTTCAAACCGAGGGACGTCGTCGGGAGGTAGCAGTGCAGTCGGGTGGTCACCACATCGGTGTACTCGCGGCGGTAGCGCTCGAGCACCTGGACGGCATCCCACATGTTCGCGGTGAAGTCGCGCTTCTTGATCTCGGGGTAGGACTGCCGAACGTTCTCGTGCCCCTTCGGGACGGGGCTTCGGGCGACGTCCACGTAGACGGTCGCCTCCTCGGGCTTCTCCTCGATATCCGGGAAGACGGTGTTCACCGTCGTCGTTAGGCAACCGGAGAAGAACGCGGGGACGTCGAGTGAGAGCAGCAGGTCGACGGTGGTCCAGTCGCGGCACCCGATCGGCCCATGCTCGCGCAGGTACGCGAGCGACTCCTCGCTGAGGAGCGCTCGCTTGCTGCAGTGGAACGAGACGAAGATCGGGTTCAGGTTCGGGTGGAGGGGGAAGTCGTAGACGCCGAGGCCGAACATGGCGTGCATGTGCCAGCCGAACTCCAGAAGCCATGTGTTCGGAGGGATCTGCTGGTAGGTCGAGGAATCACGATCGATCGTCAGCAGATCGACGTCCGCGGAGACGCCCTCCCTGCGCAGCTCGGGGCGCACGCGCTCCTGCATGGAGCGCACGAAGTCGACGACGCTCTCCTCACCGTGGAAACGCAGGTCCTGGTGCCGCACGACGTGGCCGAGGGAGGCCAGCGTCTGGATCTGATCGCCGATGTTCTGGGAGGCGCGGGCGCGCCCGGGCTGCAGGTAGTCGATGAGTCCGAACGACACGTGGCCCTCGGGGGCCGCCGAGGCGCTCTGGAAGCGACGGGCGCCGACCCAGCGCTCTCCCCAGGCCAGGTCGTCATGACCCGTCTTCCAGGCACTCTGCTGTTTCGGGGTCGTGTACGCGGCCGACGTCTTCGCGAAAGCCCGGTCGGCCAGGTCGAGCTCGTCGGCGACGAACAGGTTTCGGTACACCTCGAACCAGGTGCGCGCGCTGAAGCTCCGATCCTCGGCAAGCCACGTCCGCGCGGTTTCGATCCCTCGGCCCGGATCCGCGCGGAAGAGCGTCTGGATCTTCTCGAGCGGAGCGAAGCGCAGGGACTGCTCATCGTCTACCGCGTCGAAGTGATGCACCGCGAGCGTGTGGTGGTTGCGGGAGGCGGCGACGATCCCGGCGGCGAGGTTCCCCGCGGCGACCGTCGACTCGTCCCGCACGAGGGCGTCGGCGACCGCGTGCGCCTCGTTCGTCTTCTTATCCTTCAGGAGCGCACGGACCCGCTCGGCGACGGCCTGGTCGAGACCCTTGCCCTGCACGATCGCGCGCGTGAGCGGGTCGGCGGACTTCTTCTCCACGCTCTTGCGCACCCGCTCCGCGACGGCCGGAGACGGAACCTTCTTCGGAGGGTTGCCGACCGCCCGCCCCTCTGCGGCTGCGAGGAGCTGCTCATAGGCGTTCGCCCAGTCCTCCGATCGAGAGGCGGCTCGCACCTGATCCTTGGTGGCGATGGGCAGTCGTGATGCGGCCAGGCGGCGGAGCCGTCGTAGTCTCGGCACAGGGAGCTCCAGGTGGGGGTGAACAACAGGTGACGGCGGGGAGTCTACAAGGCGACCAACCTCGGGGCAGTCAGAGCCCGCGCGAAGGTGTCACTGCTCCACCCGTTCACGACCAACCGTTGACGGGCGCTCGGACTCGATGCCCAGATCCTCACGCGCCACGGCCAGGAAGCGCTCCGCATAGGAGTCGCGAGGGATGTCTCCGAGGTAGTACGTCGCGAAGCCCTTGCGCACCTCGGACATCGGGTCCGGATCGAGCATCGCGTCGAGCACGTCCTCGACATCGATGAGCCCCTCCGCCGAGCCCTCGATCACGTACGCGGCACGAGCGGTGGGGAACTCACGGCGGAAGTCGTCGACTGCGGCATGCATCGAAATCATCGCCATCGGCTTCTCGGAGTGGAGATAGTCACCCACGACGCTCGAGACGTCGGAGATCATCGCGTCAGACGCGTTGAAGCAGTCGAAGACGGTCATCTCCTTCTCCGCGGGAGCGCCGTACAGGTGCTCCCTGCCGGTCAGCTCCGCATCCTTCTGGAGCATCGCCTTGATCCTCACACAGGCACGGCGCAACGGCCGCGTCCTGTAGCTGTACGGATGCGGGCGGAAGACGACGGTGCAGCCGCGCTCCAGGAGCCGTTGAACGAGATCAGGACCGTGAGCGAGTGACGAGTACTGCGCATCCTGATGGAACCCCTGCCACGTCGGCGCGTACAGAACCGTCGGCGCCTCGATCTCGCCGATGGGCCCGCGGGCGGCTTCGACCCCCTCGACCTGGGGCCTGCCGACGATCCGGAACATCGACTCGGGCATGGAGATCCCTCGCGCGGCGAAACGGTCGATCGCCGCCTGACCGGCGACGTAGTCGCGGTCGAACATGCGCGTGACCGGGTTCGTGCTCGCGGCCTTGTCCGATTCTCCGTGGAGGAGCTGGATGTGCATGAGCTCCGAGTACCGGATCATGTGGTTGTTCAGGACGGCGTTGTTCACGTAGAACGCGGCGCGGGCGCTCGGCACGATCACCGCATCCAGATCAGCGAGTGTCCTGCGCAGGATGAGCGGCGCGTCGACGACCCGTTCGAGATCCCGGAAGTTGGCATCGTTGCGGACGATGATCGCGAAGGGCACTCCAAGGCGTTCGAGGTACGGCAGCCACATCGTGATCTGGAAGGCCGACCCTGACTGCGCGCTCCAGTACACGAAGAACCGGGGCTCGAGATCCTCGACGATCTGCGGCATCTCACGAAGCGCGGAACTGCGCCGCGAGATCCGCTGCACGATGTCGACGAGGACCGCCGCGGCGAAGAGCACCGCGAGAAGCCCGACGGCGACCACCGCCCATGCCCCTGCCGTCCCGAGCCACGGAGTGACCACGAGCAGGGCGAGGCCGAGGATCACCAGGGAGTAGACGTAGCCGTAGGCGAAGCGGGGACGGTGCTCAGTATCGCGACCGGGCAGGTGGGCTGCATACGGGCGGATGCGCCGGTGCATGCGCACCTCGAAGCGCTCGGCCTCGAGTGCGAGCGCAAGGAGACCGCCGGACACGATCCACAGGAGCGTCGGCACACCCTGTTGGGCGACGTGGACGAGGCCCACGATGAGCAGCAGATAGCGACCGACCAGGTACTCACCCATGGCGCCGACGGACCGAAGACGCCGCGTGAGGGAGCGGCGCGTGCGCCAGATGATCACGAGCAGCGGGACGGCGAGTGCGACCACGGTCCACCATGCGTCCGGGTGCAGGAGGACCAGGAACGCCGAGGCCATGATGAGGACGTCCACGAGCACTGCCCAGATCCGGAGCAGCTTGACGACCTTGCGTACGACGGGGCGGGGAGCGGGCATTCGTCTCTTCTTCTTCGTGGTCTGTTCGCTGGTGGGGACAACGGGTTCCCACAGGCGGGCTCGGAGCTGCCGTGGGGATGCGGGCCGCCGGCCGCCCGTCGTGTGCTCTCGGTTCGCGCCGCTGAGAGCAGAGGCGTCAGTGCGCGCGGGCTCCCCGCGGCGATCTGCCGGGACGACGCCGCAAGATCCGCTGCAGGAGCCCGCGAGGGCCGCCCACGGCGTCGGGCTCGGGCGGCGTGGCCGGCCCGTAGTGCTCCGTGTGCACGAGGCTCATGAGGGGGTAGCTCGTCCCATTGATCCGGGCGTTCCTGATCACTGTGTACTGCCCCTGGGTCTGCACCTCGTCACCCGTCACGACGTCGCCGACGGAGACCGCATGCCGCATGTCGACGGGCATACGCTGGGAATGTCCCGGATAGGCCTTCACGTACGTGGCGTGCGTGCACGTCCAGATGCGCGGAGCGGGTGCCGTCTCCTGGTACGTCGCAATGGCATCGCGGAGCTTCCGGGCCCACAGCGCGGCCGCCACGCTCCCGTGCATGTGATGGTCCTCCGGATTGGGATTGCGCATCCGCTCGTCCACGACACCCGTCGTCGGGTCGAGCACATCCTCGTCGATGTCGACGTAGGGAAGCCCACGGCGCACGGCTTCGCTCCTCAGCATCGCGTTGTACCGGAGCGTGAGGTCAGTGCGCTCTTTCTGCGTGGCCGTGATCGCGCTCCGCTTGACCACGACCTCCCCGACCTGGTCGTCGTCGGTGATCGTGGGAAGCGTGGCGCCAGTGATGATGACGCGGCGGAATCCGAGGCCCCGCAGCTCGTCGATGAACTCGAAGTACGCCTCGATGGAGTTCTTCATCTGGAGCTCGACCGGCTCGTCGTACTTATCGGCGCGGAACCAGATCACATATCCGCAGTCGACTTCGCCGAGGTGGAACACCACGATCGCCTCTCGCGACCTGTCGCTGATCCACTTCCGGAACCGGCCGATCGCATCGGTCTTGGAGTTCGGGTTCCTCATGCCGACGGCGGTCGCCCCGCCGACCTCGACCCCGGTGAGCTCGTGGGGTGCGAGCAGACCGGCCTTCGCGGCCTTCTTGAAGTACCGGACGTGACTGTCGCCCAGGTAGTACACGGGGAGCGGTGAAGCGGTCATCCCCCGATCGTAAGTGAACGCGGGGTGCCTTCTGAGTGCACGGGAGGCGACTCTCACGCGCAGCTCCCTCAGCGAGTTCGCCCCAGCGAGGTGCGGTCGCGCAGGTCTCGTCTTGTATGGTTACGGGCACCTGTCCGGGAGGTGAACTCCCGGCTGACCGACGTAGCGGTCGCGTGACCACGCCGGAGCGGCAACCCCGCAGCGGAGCGGAGCGCGACACCGACTGCACGAAGGAACCCATCCATGTACTCACTGATCCTGCTGAACGGAGGGATCGGGGCTCGCATCGGCGCCAACCAGCCGAAGCAGCTGCTGAAACTCCGTGGCATCCCGATCCTGGTCTACGCGCTGATCATGGCGAACAGGGTCGAGAAGATCGACCAGATCGTCCTGAACTACCCGCCGGAGTGGAAGGAAGAGGTCGAGGAGGTCCTCCGGGACTACGCGATCTCCACCCCGGTCACGCTCGTCGAGGCCGGCGACTCGCGGCACTCGTCCGTCGCCGCGATGCTCCCCCACTGCACCAACGACGACGTGATCATCCACGAGGCCGCGCGCCCGCTGGTGACGAAGAAGAACTTCGAGGACCTCATCGCCTCCGAGCACAGCAATGTCTCGCTGATGACCCCGATCTCCTTCACCGTGGCGCCGGTGGACCCCGAGACCCACGAGGTCACGGGCTCGCTGGAGCGCGACCAGCTGCGCAACGTGCAGCTGCCGCAGAAGTTCTCCAAGGCCGACCTGCAGGACGCCCACGCCAAGGCCGAGCAGGACCACAAGGTCTACACGGAGGATGCGACCCTCGTCGCGGTCACCGGGCACCCCGTCCACTTCATCGACGGCTCGGACGTGAACTTCAAGGTCACCACGCCCACTGATCTGCGCATGGCGGGCTTCCTCCTGCGCCCGGAGGAGGAAGACGATGACTAAGACTGCTCTCGTCACCGGTGCTTCGCGCGGGATCGGTCTCGAGACCACCCGCCGCTTCCTGCACAACAGCGAGGACATCACCACCGTGGTGATGTTCGCCCGCAAGTCCGATGACTTCGATGCCGCCGTCGAGGAGCTGCGCTCCTCGAGCCCCGTCGGCCGCAAGATCATCACCCGCTACGTCGACGTGGGCGACCGCGATTCGCTGCACGAGGCCCTCGAGTCCGTGCACGGCGAGGTCGGCAACATCGACATCCTCGTCAACAACGCGGGCTACACGAACCCGGTCCCCCTGCAGCAGGCGGAGATCGAGGACTTCGAGAAGACGATGAGCGTGAACGTCTACGCGCCGTTCCTCATCGTCAAGTGGCTGCTGAACCACGGCAACGTGTTCAAGCTGATCGTCAACATCGCCTCGACCGCCGGCATCAACGGGCGCTCGGGCTGGCTCACGTACTCGGCCTCCAAGGCGGCCGTGATCAACATGAGCCAGGTGATGCGCGAGGAGCTCGCGATCTACGGCACCCGCGTGGTCTGCCTCTCCCCCGGTCGCACCGCGACCGCCCTGCGCCGCACCCTGGCGCCGGAGGAGGACCCGTCCACGATCATGCAGCCGGAGCACGTCGCGCGGGTCATCGAGACCTTCGCCTCACCGGTCGGTCGCTTCATCGACTCGGAGAACATCGTCGTGCGTCAGTGACGCTTTCGCCGCCCGGGCTCGCGCCCGTCCGCAGGACGGAGCCTCCCGGGCAGCGCTGAGAGAAGGACCCCTCGAAACCGCCAGCTTCGGCGGGCTCGAGGGGTCCTTCTGCGTCTCGGGACTCCCGGACCCGCGGCCCCGATTCAGCACGGGATGTGGCGCCCACCACATATATCTGGTGGAATGCACAGCGCGGCAGTGACTGCCGCGAACGCTCCGCGGCCCGGAGGAACGGGTCCGACCGAAGGAGAAGCACATGGGTAACCTGCCCGGCTGGGTCATCCCGGTCATCATCCTCATCATCGTGGTCCTCGCCATCCTGATCATCGTGGGGGTCGTCAGCTCCCGGCGTCGGCGCGCCCGCCAGGAGGAAATCGACCGCCAGCGCGCCGCCGAGCTCCGGTCGCAGGCGCAGAAGGACCAGGTGGAGGTCAAGGAGCGAGAGATCAAGGCGCGCGAGACGGAGCTCGAGGCCGACAAGGCCAAGGTCGAGGCCGAGCGCCGCGACCAGACGGCGCAGCAGCAGCGGCAGGACGCCGACAGGGCGCGCGCCGACGTCGACGGCCGGCTCCGCCAGGCCGATGAGCTCGACCCCGACGTCGACGCCAAGGGATCGAGCGGCCGACGCGGCTCCGACGCGCCCCTCGACGAGACGACCGCTCGGGACGCCGGCGATGCCGACCCGCGGGCCGACGAGCGCAGAGCCCCCGGGCACGGTGTCGGCGCCGGCGCTGCCGGAGTCGGCGCGGCAGGCGTGGGCGCTGCCGCCTCGGACGAGGGGTACGTCGACCGCACGGACCGCACGGAGCAGAGAGCCGGGATCGACGGCGCCACGGCGCGGCACGATGCAATCCCGCCGGAACACGTCGAGGATCGTCCGCGCGACGCGCGCACGGTCGACGCCGCTCCCCGTGAGGCGGCCGTGAACCCGGCAGGCACACACGACGAACAAGCGACCCGTCCGGACGCACACTCGGAGAGCGCCCCGCAACCCGGATCTCACGCGGAGCACGCGGTCCAGCCGGATGCGCGCAGCGAGAGGTCGACACAGCCCAAACCTCGGGAGGCGGGCGCGGCCCAGCCGGGCGCGGCCCCGCGCGATCAGCGGGTCCCCGAGGGTGCGCCGGAGGCCTCCGAGTCCGCCGACGGGAATCGGTCGCAGGGACGTCACGAGGGCGACACGCGCGGTGCCCATCGCGCACCCGGCGAGAGCGGCCATGGCGCAGCGGCCGGTGGCGCAGGAGCCGCAGCGGGCGCCGGCGTCGCCGCCGGTGTGCACTCCGGTGATGCCCAGGCCGCGCAGGATCAGCGCACAGCGCAGGCCCCGCAGAACACGGGAGCCGATCGCGTGCATGCCGGCGAGAGTCGCGCCGAGGCCAGGCCGCGCGCCCGTGTGGCCAACGACGGCGCCGCACACCGAGAGGATGCTCCCGCGGGGACGCATCGCGAACCGCTGGCCGGTGAGCAGACCGAGGGCCGCCACCAAGATGCTCGTCCGGTAGACGGCGACGCGTCACGCGAGGGCTCGCTCATCGCGGACGACGGGGGAACACGTCGGGCGCAGCCGGTGGAGGCCGGTGCTGCTGCTCCGGCGAGCGGCACGTCACGCGACGCCGACCGACAGCCCGGAGACGCCGACGGCCACGTCCTGAGCGAGGATGAGATCGACGCCAGGGCGAACGAGAGCAGCAGGGGCACCGATCGGAGCAACGCCGCGCCCACCGCGGGCGACGCTGCGCCCCGCTCCGGTGAGGCGTACGAGGATCCGCGCGGCGCGGTGACCCCCGTCCAGAGCCCGAGTGCGGACGACCGACGCGCGCCGCGACCCGCGGACGAAGCCGACGGACGCACGCTGCGCCCCGAGACCGACGCCGAGGGGCGCACATCGCGCCCCGTCGACGACTCGGATCCCTTCAGCATCTCCGAGAGCCATGTGCGCCGGGCGCGTGGTCCGCGCGAGGGCGACCTCGACGACGGGATCGAGGACACCGAGCGGGGTCTGTGACCCCAGCTCCGCATGACGGAGGGCGGGGACGGTCTCATCCGAGGCCGTCCCCGCCCTCCGTCGTCGGTCCCGGGCGCCGAGGATTAGACTCGTGGGAATGATGCCGCTCGAGCCCCTCCTCGCCTTCTACGGGATCTCCGCGCTCGTGCTGATCCTTCTCGTCGTGGTCGGCGTCGTCATCGGACGGCGCTTCCGCCGTCGCGATGAGGAGGAGAGCCGCCGGGAGCGGGAGCGCGCCGCCGCCTCGCCCGTCAGCCCGCCGGAGGACGAGTCTCCGCGCTGAGATCGTCCGGTCTTCAGCCGCCGCACGGGCCGTGCCGTGCGGATAATCGTGACGTGAAGGTGACCCATGCGCGCTGTACGCGCTCCTACCGGACAGTAATCTGAGGCTGGTCCCGTAGACGTGCGGGGCGACCGCAGGCGGGCCGACGCGTCCGCTCGCACGCTGATGCCCTCCCCCTTCCCGCGCACGCACTGGGGAGGGCATCGACGCGTCGGACGCGGCACGACCGGCGAAAGCGAGCTTCCACATGAGGTCCCTCCTGACAGTGCTCCTCGCTGCGCTCTTCGGCGTCGCAGCCATCCTCGTCTTCGGGCTCTCGGGAGAGTTCGGCTCCTTCGGCGAGAAGATCTGGCGGGACGTCGCGGTGCTTCTCCTCACCGTGGTGGCAGCGTGCGCGCTGACCTACGTCGCACTGCTGCTGATGACCTTCGTCGGTGAGGTGCGGCATCCGCGGAACACGCCCGGCGACCCTGATGCCCTGGAGTGGCACGTGCTGGTGCCGTGCCGCGACGAGGAGAACGTCATCGCCGAAACCGTCTCGGCGGCCCGCTCCAGCTTCCCGGATCTGCACGTGTGGGTGATCGACGACGCCAGCGAGGACGCGACGGCCGAGGTGGTGCAAGACCTCATGGTCTTCGACCAGCGCGTGCACCTGATCTCTCGGATCGCGCCCGAGGCCCGCACGGGCAAGGGCGACGCACTGAATGCCGCCTACCGGATCGTCTCCGAGCACGTGGGCGGCACCGAGGACGCACGCCATCGCACCGTGATCGGCGTCCTCGACGCCGACGGCTACCTGTCTGACAACACGCTCGCGATGCTCGCGGGTCCGCAGGCCTTCGGAGACGCGGAGATCGGCGCGGTGCAGCTCGAGGTGTGGATGAAGAACCGCGGGGACCGCCGTCCGCGCCCGGCTGACGGTCGCTGGCTCAACCTCGTCGGCAGGTTCCTGGTGCGCATGCAGGACCTGGAGTTCCGCACCACGAATTCGGCCATGCAGGTGCTGAGGGTGCGCACGGGCACGGTCGGCATGGGTGGCAACGGCCAGTTCACGCGCCTATCCGTACTGGACGCCCTGGCCAGCCGGCGCGGCAAGCCCTGGGGCAAGAAGCTCTCGGAGGACTACGAGCTGGGCCTCAACATCCTGCAGATGGGCATGCACAACCACTACGTGCGCGAGGCGCACGTCTCGCAGGAGGCCCTCCCGTTCACCCGTCGCCTCATCACCCAGCGCACCCGTTGGGCGCAGGGCAACATGGAGTGCGCATCCGCGCTGCCCGGGCTGCGCAAGAGCGGTCATCTGAGCCTCGCCGGCCTCCTGGAGATCCACTACTTCATGCTTCAGCCCGTCATCATGATGCTGAACCTGGTGCTGGTCCCCCTTCTGCTGGTCCTGGGGGTGGCGCAGTCCGCCCTGGACTACTGGTCCTCCGCGAGCCTGCTGACCCTCGTTCTGGCGGCGCTGTTCTTCCTGGTCCTGCCGTACGCCGTGTGGGGTCTGGTGTACCGCAAGGTCACCGAGCACGAGATCTCCCGGGGCCAGTCCGTCGCGCTGGGCCTCGCCAACCTGGTGTACGTGTATCTGACATACGTCTACTACGTGCGGGCGGCCTGGCGGGCCGTCACCGGCCGTACGGGCTGGGCGAAGACGCGCCGCAACGCGGACGGCCGGACCCTCGTCGATGTCGCCCTCGGGGCGCACTTGGCGGCGCTGCCGCTGCTCAGCACCGAACAGTTGGAGGAGCTCGCGGCAGAGCTGGACGGCCGGTCAGACCTGGGCATCGACTTCGTCTCGGGCTGGGCGGTGATGTGGCCCACACGCACAGCCCGGCTGGAGCGGGCCCTCGCCTCGCAGTCGCCGATGCAGACTCGGGATGCGATCGGAAGCATCCGGGTCTCCTCGGCGATGGTCGGAGCCACGCGCCTCGAGCGGGCTGCGGGCGATCTCGAGGACGCACTGGAGCACGGCGACATGGACGCGGCCGCCGCAGAGCTTCCGGTCGTCACCGCCGTCGGCCGGGAGACCGTGAGCATGCTTCGCAAGGAAGTGTCGGTGAGGCGCGAGCTGCTGCAGGTGCCACTTGTGGAGCAGCCCTCACTCAGTCAGATGCAGGCGGTGCCGATCCGTCGTCAGTGAGGGGATTGGAGACGAGGTTTCGAAGCTCCTGCCGCAGTTGGCGGGGGCGGAACGGCTTGGTCAGATAGGCGTCGGCGCCAGCCTCAAGTCCCAGGCGGGCATCCTCTGCCTGTGAGCGAGCGCTCAGCATCACGATCAGTCCGATGACGGTGGTGCGCGCACGGCGCACCACCTCGTAGCCATCCATGTCCGGCAGGCCGACGTCCACGAGCGCGAGGTCCGGGGGTTCGGCGATGAGTGAGGCGATCCCGTCTGTTCCGCTGGCCGCGGTCGTGACCGCGTACCCCTCCTGACTGAGAACCACCTCGAGGAGACGCCGGATGTCGTCATCGTCCTCGATCACCGTTGCCGTCGATGTGCCCATGCGCCCGACCTTCCCTCCCCGACCGTTGTCGCGCACCAGGCTATGGGATGCGGGCGCGCCAGGGAGGCTGAAGGGACTGACCGGTAAGACGAGCGGACCGACACCGGCGGTGCGACGACCGAATGCGCAGGTCGACTGGACGAGCGGCCTGTGGCGTCCCTTGCGGAGCCGCCACCATCATCAGTCGTTGCAGCTCCACGAGAAGGGCTCGAAGGTGCCCGGTTCCAGGCGCGGCTCGCCGAGCAATCGACCGTGCACAACCCCGACTCGCCTGCGTGGCGACGTCGATCGACTGCCGTCGCTGCGCTGCGGGTGCTCTTCCTGATCCTCAGTACAAGCGGCGTCTGACGTGCACCCGCACCGCGTCTGGAAGAGTGCTCTTATGTCGACCCTCGACGCTTCTCCTCGGCGCTCCTTCCTGGCGATCGCCTCACGAGATGACCACCTGCCCAAGCAGTGCTGGTTCTTCGCCTTCGTCCTGGCGATCAGCGCGCTGCTCGCGGTCGTCAGTCCCCAGAAGGTTCTCGGCGCCGAATACCTGGCCGGCATCATCGCCCTCGCACTCATCACCGTTCTCACGGCGACCTGGCACATGCTGCGGGTACGCCCAGGTGCGGCAGTCTGGATTCCCATCGCCGATATTTTGGCAGTCGCTCCCCTGCGCGACGCGTTCCGGGTGGAGGCGGCAACGGTCACGCTGCTCGCCTTCGTCCCCGCGCTGTGGGCGGCCTACAGCTGGCGCTACGTCGGTGCTGCGGCATCTACCGTCGCCGTGACGATATCGTTCGCGATCCCGACGCTCCTGCGGGCGTATCCGGATCCGACCGGCGCCGCGGTCGTGCGCTCCGTACTGCTCGCCCTGGTCGTGCTGCAGATGACGCTCATGATCGCCATGGCCACGACGCGATCAGTGCAGGAGAGTCATCGCAGCCACGAGGCCCTGCGGCAGAAGACGGAGCTGCTGAGGGTGACGACCGAACAGGAGAACCTGTTCCAGAACGTCATCGACAGCCTGTCGGTCGGCATCGTGATCGTCGACAAGGACGGCCACGACCTGATGATGAATCGCGCTCAAATGGAGCTGCACCGCCTGGCGCTGCCCGAGGATGAGCCGGACCCCGCCGAGGACCAGCTCCTGGTGCACTATCCCGACACGGGCGCAACGATCCCCCCTCACCTGCGGCCCGTGCGCCGCGCCGTGGACCAGGAGACCTTCACCAACTACATCGTGGTGCTCGGTGACGCCGGCGGCGAGCGTCGCACCGTCTCGACCGCTGCCCGCCAGATCGTCGACACGAAGGGTCAGCGCGGGGGCGCGGTGATCGTCTTCAACGACATCAGCACCTTCACGGAGCACGCTCGGCAGCAGCGTCGGATCACGGCGGATGTCTCCCACGAGATGCGTACGCCCCTCACCTCGATCCTGGGGTACCTCGAGCTCGCGATGGACGATCCGCGCATGGACCCGAATGTTCGCAACGAGCTCGCCGTCGTCGAGCGCAACGCAGAGCAGCTGCTGCACCTCGTGGGCGACCTGCTGGATGGGATGTCCCCGCACGCGGCCGAGCGGTCCCTGGATCGTTCCCCGGCTCGGCTCGGAGACATCGCGTGCGAGGCCTGCACGACCCTGCGCCCGCGTGCCCAGAGCGAGGGTGTCCAGCTCACCTGCACGGTGGACGAGAACCGGCTGATCTCGCTGGACACTGCCCGGATGACGCAGGTGCTGGTGAACCTGATCTCGAACGCCCTGAAGTTCACGCCGTCGGGCGGCCACGTGGACGTGACCGTCGCCGAAGTCGAGGGAGCCGTCGAAGCGCAGGTCAAAGACAATGGCATCGGGATGACCCCGGACGAGCAGGCGAACCTGTTCACGGAGTACTACCGCACAGCGACCGCCGCGAAGAAGCAGATCCCCGGGCACGGGCTGGGGCTCGCCATCACCCAGAGCATCGTGCGCGCCCACGGAGGACAGATCAGTGTGCGTTCCGAACCAGGGCAGGGATCCGCGTTCACGATTCGCATGCCTGTCGCGGAGGTGTGAGGCGCCGAGCGGGCGTCTTGCCGGCCCGGACGCGACGCGCGGGGACTGGGCCCGAACGTGGAGGCCCTGGCCCCCGGGAGACAGTCGGCCTGGATCTGTCGATGCGGAGCCTCGTGGCAGAGCACTGCTTGTCGTCGCTGCACCTGACGGCGATCCTGCCACGAGGTCCAGCTGAGGGAACGGGATCTGGTCCGAGGCGAACGGCATGGATGAACTCCGTTCGGCCGTGAAGGTTGACACGATGGATCAGCACACTGCCTCGTAGAAGCGAAGCGACCGGACCGATCCTCGAGGCATTCCTCCACGGCCGTACTTCGCACCAGCAACGCATTCCCCACGGGAGCGGGATAATCCGTCCATGACAGATCAGGACACCACGCGCCCCGGGGACGCTCCCCCGTCTTCAAGCACTCCTGCTCCGGCCCGTGTCGCTGCAGCATCGGCGCGGCCCTCCTCGCCGCTGCCGCACCCCGACCCGATCCCTGACGGGCTGAAGATCGGCGCGGGCTTCACCTGGCGCGTGCTGGTGATCGGACTCGGCGTCGTCGCCGTCTCCCTGCTTGCCATGTGGCTCTCCGAGATCGTGATCCCCTTCATGGTGGGCCTGCTGCTCTCGGCGCTCCTGGTGCCGGTCTCCGCGTTCCTGCAGCGCCACCACTGGCCCAAGTGGGTCGCGATCATCACCGCCTGGGTGGTCATGTTCGCCGTGATCGTGGGGCTCGTGGTCCTGGTGACCAGCCAGATCCGCAGCCAGCTGCCGTCGATCCAGAAGCAGGCCATCGACGCGCTGGACCAGGCCGAGACCCTGCTGGCGACCCATCCCTTTGGGATCACCGAGTCCGACGTCGACGGCTACGTCACCAAGGCCACCGAGTGGCTGCAGAAGCACGCCTCGGAGATCGGGGCGGGCGCCGCCGAGGCCGGCTCGAGCGTCGCGCACGTGCTCGAGGGCCTGTTCATCGTCATCTTCGTGACCCTGTTCGCCCTGATCGACGGCAAGCACATGTGGATCTGGACCTCGCGGCTGTTCCCGCGCGCGGCGCAGCCACGGATCCTCGCGGCGGGCGCCGCCGGCTGGCACACCCTGACCAGCTTCATCCGCATCCAGCTCGTCGTCGCCGCGACCGACGCCGTGTTCATCGGCATCGGCGCCGCGATCCTGGGCGTCCCGCTCGCGATCCCGATCGCCGTGGTGGTCTTCTTCGGCGCCTTCGTGCCGGTGGTCGGCGCGATCGTGGGCGGCGCCGTCGCCGTGGGCCTCGCGCTCGTCTTCAACGGCTGGGTCCACGCGCTGATCATGCTCGCGATCGTGGTGGGCGTGCAGCAGATCGAATCCCACGTCCTGCACCCCATGCTCACCGGCACGGCCGTGAAGGTGCACCCGCTGGGCGTCGTCCTCGGCGTCGTCACGGGCACCGCGATCGCCGGGATCGCCGGCGCGTTCTTCGCCGTGCCCTTCATCGCCACGGTCAACTCGATGATCGTCGCCGCCCGCCGCTGGCAGCCGGGCACGCCCGTCGACGACGTGCCCGCGATGCTCGGCGTGCCGGACGTCCCCGGGGACGACGATGACGGGGCCGACGACGGCGATGGCGGGTCCGACGGCGATGGAGACCGCAGAGCCGGTGGGTACGAGGTCGCCGCCGCGGACGACGGGATCGACGGGCACGACCGGGATGACAGGGACGACGGGGAGTCCGGCGCGCCCGAGACGCCCGCCGGCCCTGCCGCACCCGCTCGCTGATGGCGTCGGAGGTACAGGACGCCCACCAGGGAGGCGGCGCCGAGACGTCCCGCGCCGACCTCGTCCTCGAGGGCGGCGGCGTGAAGGGCATCGCCCTCGCAGGCGCGATCGAGGTGCTCGAGGAGCGCGGGTATTGCTTCGGCCGGGTCGCCGGCTCGTCCGCGGGAGCGATCGCCGGGGCGCTGGTCGCCGCCGACGTCCCCGCCGCCGACCTGGTGGGGCTCCTGCGCGAGATCGACTACGAGAAGTTCTGCGACGGCCCCTGGTGGACGCGTCCGCTGGTGGGCAAGGCCGTCGCGATCCTCGTGCGCAAGGGCGTGCATCGCGGGAGGTACGTGGGAACGTGGCTCGCCGAGCAGCTGGCCGAGCACGCGCGGCCCGCCGATCCCTCCCGTCCGTTCACCTTCGCCGATCTCCCCTACCAGGACCCCGAGGGCGAGGCGCCCGACCGGCCCGTCGGGGGAGTCCGGCCCGTCGGGAACGGTCGGTCCATCGAGGACGCCGCCGCGGACTCGTCCACCGGCGCGGGCCCAGCCGCCGGCGCGTCCCGCCTGGTCGTCACCGCCTCCGACGTCACGGCGGGGCGACTCCGATTGCTGCCCCGCGACGCCGGCAAGTACGGCATGACGGCCGCCGATCTTCCTGTCGCCGAGGCCGTGCGCGCCTCGACCGCGATGCCCTTCTTCTTCCGGCCCGTGCGATGGGCGACCTCGCAGGGGCGGCGCGCGTTCCTCGTGGACGGCGGGATGCTCTCGAACTTCCCCGTCGGCGTCTTCGATCGGGCCGACGGCGCGCTCCCGCGCTGGCCCACGTTCGGCATCAAGCTCTCGGCCCGTCCGCCGGCCGATCCGGCCCCGGTGAACAGCATCCGCGGCGCGCTGTCCTACGCGCTCGCCCTGCTGGACACCCTCATCGGCGCACGCGACCGCATGCACATCGACGACCCGCACGTGCAGGCACGCACGATCTTCATCGACACGAGCTTCGTGAAGCCCACCCAGTTCGACCTCTCGGACGAGGACCGCGAGAAGCTCTACCGCACCGGACGGCAGGCCGCGACCGACTTCCTCGACGGGACGGCGACCCGCGAGGGGTGGGACTTCCAGGAGTACGTGTCCCGGTTCCGCACCGGGGCGCGGGCCGGGGCCGAGGCGTAGTCGTAGGCGTAGGCGGGGACACGAAGGGCCGCGGCATCAGCGGCGTCGGGCAGGACGGTCCTGGCCCAGCGACCGTCCTGCCCGCACCGATACGGTGGCTCGGCCGACGCGCGCGGCGCGCCGACGCCTCACCCCCGCATCGAAGGAGCCGCAGCGTGCAGACGCTCTACCATTCCGGCCGCATCCTCACCTTGGTCGACCGCGACGACGCCCCCGAGGCCGTGCTCGTCGAGGACGGCCTGATCACCGGCGTCGGCGCTCTCGCCGACCTCCGCGAGCGCGCCGACGAACCCGCCGAGGTGGACCTCGCAGGCCGCACTCTGATGCCGTCCTTCGTCGACTCGCACGGCCATCTGCTGGCACACGGCCGGCTCGCCGCCCTCGTCGACCTCGAGGGCGCCCGCAGCATCGACGAGGTGATCGCGGCTTTCCGGGAGCGTCTCGCCGCGCGCGATGCGGGCGACGACTCGCCGCTGATCGGCGCGAAGTACGACCCGACGCAGCTGGCCGAGGGGCGCCACCCCACGCGCGAGGACCTCGACCGTGTCTCGACCGAGATCCCCGTCCTCGCCATGCACCGCAGCATGCACGTGGGCGCCGCGAACTCCGTCCTCGTCGAGGCCGCAGGGATCACCGCCGAGACGCCCGACCCCGAGGGCGGGCGCTTCGGCCGCCGCGAGGACGGCTCGCCCGACGGCTTCGCCGAGGAGCATGCGGCGCTCGGCGCCCTGTTCGCCGCGATCGACCCGGAGGGCGGCGCGGGCAGCATCCTCGGCGGCGGCGACGCGTCGGCCGCCCTGCGCCTGGCCGCGGACGACTATCTGCGCCACGGGATCACGACCGCCCAGGAGGGCGCCGCCTCGCCCGACGCCGTGACGGACCTGGCCGAGGCGGCGCGCGCGGGCGAGCTGCCGCTGGACCTCGTGGTCTACCCGGTCGCGGCCTGGGGCGCCCCGGCGCGCGAGCAGTTCGCGGAGTTCACCGGCGACTACGCGGGGCGACTGCGCCTGGGCGGGTACAAGCTGATCCTCGACGGCTCCCCGCAGGCGCGCTCGGCCTGGATGAGCGAGCCCTACGAGCCGGTCCCGAGCGACGAGCATCCCGGCTGCGCCTACCCCGCCCACTCGGACGAGCAGGTGCTCGCCTGGACCCGCGAGCTCGCGGGCGACGGCGTCCAGCTCATCGCCCACTGCAACGGCGACGCCGCCGCGCAGCAGTGGATCGACACGGTGACGCAGGTGGGCGCCGAGAACCCGGCGCTGCTGGCCGAGCGCCCGGTGATGATCCACGCCCAGACCGTGCGCGACGACCAGCTCGAGACCATGGCACGGCTCGGCATGATCGCCTCGATCTTCAGCGTCCACACCTACTTCTGGGGCGACGCGCATCTGCGCAACTTCGGCCCGCGGCGCGGCCGGCGCGTCTCCCCGGCCCGCTCGGCGTTGGACCGCGGCGTGCGCGTCACCCTGCACCAGGACTCCCCCGTCACGCCCCCGGACATGCTGCTGAGCGTGTGGGCGGCCGTGAACCGGATCAGCCGCGAGGGCCCGCCCGTCGGCCCCGAGGAGCGCATCTCGACCTGGGAGGCGCTGCGCGCGGTCACGACCGACGCCGCCTACCAGTACGGCGAGGAGCAGACCAAGGGGCAGATCCGCGAGGGGATGCGGGCCGACCTCGTGATCCTCTCGGCCGACCCCCTCGCGACCGACCCGCAGGACCTGCGTGGCATCGAGGTGCTCACCACCGTCAAGGACGGCGAGGTCGTGCACTCGGCGTGAGAGCCGGACGGTGCCGGGCCGACCTGAGCCCGGCACTCACGGCTCGGGGTGGAGGATGACCTCCTCGAGCTCCGCCTCGGGGGCGGCCATCAGCCGACGGTGGCGGACGGCGAGGAAGACCGCGCCGAGCACCACCCACACGGCGAGCGCGACGAGCGGCTGGGTGCCCAGGCGCCCTGGGGAGCCCGGGACGAACAGCAGCAGCAGGAAGCCCAGCGACAGCAGCGCGCCCAGCAGGGAGATCGCGCGGTAGACGGGGCGGGCGCGGCCGAAGGCGTCGTGCTCCCCCGCTCGCGCGGGGTGGGCCAGCTTGAACGCGGCCAGGCACGTGTACCCGTAGGCGATGGTCACGCCCACCGAGGTCATGTCCACGATCCACTGGAGCGCGGAGCGCCCGAAGAACGGCGCCAGCAGGCACAGGGCGCTCGTGAACACGATCGCGACCACGGGCGTGCGGTGCCGGCTCTCGACGCGGCCGAAGAACGCCGGCAGCATCTTCGCCCTGCCCATCGCCATCAGCACGCGCGAGGAGGAGACGGTGAACCCGTTCAGACCCGTCGCCACGCCCATCAGCACCGCGATCACCATGAGGCCCTTGCCGAGCGGACCCATGATGCCGGCGATCACCTCGGCCGTGGGCCAGGCGGCGTCGGGGTGGGTGTCGCCGTTCGGGCCCAGCGCGACGGAGCTCGAGAAGATCATCGCGAGGTAGACCAGGCCCGCCGTGCCGATCGCGGCGAGGATGAGGAACAGCGCCTTGCGGGGCGAGAAGTCGAACTCCCCGGCCGCCTGCGGCACGTTGTCGAAGCCCACGAACGCCCACGGCGCGAAGGCGACCATCACGGCGATCGCCGGCAGCGGAGAGTAGCCCTCCGGGAAGGCCGGGTAGAACGCGAAGCCGTGCTGCATGCCGTGGAGCAGCGCCCCCAGCAGGATCGCGACGACCGCGATGATCAGCACCACGCAGGCGATGAACTGGAAGCGCCCGGACAGGGCCGTGCCCATCGCGTTCATGAAGCCCGTGGCGACGATCGCGAGGGCCGCGATGATCACCTCGGGCAGGTAGATGTCCCAGCCCGCGACCGTGTACAGGTGCACCTGCTCCATGACCGAGGGCAGCAGCATGCGGAACACGAGCGCGACGGCCGTCGCGTTCAGGGCGACGATGCACGCGTACGCGAGCGCCAGGAACCAGCCGACCACGAACGCGTGGCGCCGCCCGAACTCCTGCAGCACGAAGGCGAGCTCGCCGCCGGTCACGGGCAGCACGCGGATGATCATCCCGTAGCTGATGCCGATGATGCCGATGAGCACGGCGCCGATCGTGAAGCCCAGGAGCGCGCCGGCGGTGCCGCCGTCCTGCAGCCAGTCCACGGGCAGCATGAACGCGCCCCAGCCCACGGCCGAGCCGAGCGCGATCGCGAACACCCAGGAGGGCTTGAGCGTGGACTGCAGGGAGCGCGTGTTCTCATCGGCGCTGAGCGGGGCGGTCGTCCCGGCGGCGGCGGAACCGGTGGTCGACGAGGGGGCGGAGGGTCTCTCCGACATGGGAAGCCTTTCGATGGCGACTGTTCGGTCGACAGCGTCGTCGCTGCACAGCTTCGTCGCGCGGGCGGAGCCGGGGAGCCATGATGCCACTGGCCGGGATCGCGCCGTCACGGATGCGGCGTCCGAGGAGCGTCCGTCATCCCACACGTCCCCGCTCGGCTCGCGCCCGTCCCCGCGGCTCGGCCTGGGGGCGCGGCCCCGGTGCGCGGCCCCGGTGCGTGGCTCCCGCGCGCGGCCCCGCTGCGCGGAGAGGCCGTACTCTGACCTCGACAGCCTCGACCCCGTCGTCTCCGACGGGGCGGCGGAGCCGAGCAGCAGGACGGAGCGGACATGGCCGGGACCCCCGACGAGACAGCAGAGCCGATCGAGGGCACCGGACGCATCCGCGCCATCGGCGAGCGCCTGATCCTGCCGCTGCCCGCGGCGGCGAGCGCTCGGCTGCGCACGCGCGGACAGAACGCCGTGACCGCGATGCTCGACGGTCATCCCTTCGACCTCGTCGTCGAGCCCGACGGCGCCAAAGGGCACTGGATCAGCCTCGACGCGGAGATGCTCGAGGTGCTGGGGCGCGGCGAGGGCGACGAGGTCTCCTTCGCGCTGACCCCGTCGGCCGCATGGCCCGAGCCGTCGGTCCCCGAGGACCTCGGCGAGGCGCTCGCGGGCGCCGACGACGTCGGCGGGGTCTGGGAGGACATCACGCCCATGGCCCGGTGGGAGTGGGTGCGCTGGGTCGGCGCCACGAAGAACCCCGACACCCGGGCGCGCCGCGTGGAGGTGTCGCTGGACAAGATGCGCCACGGCAAGCGCCGCCCCTGCTGCTTCGATCTCGCCTCGTGCACCGACCCCGAGGTCTCGAAGAGCGGGAAGCTGCTCGGGCTCGACTGAGGGACAGGTGCCTGCATGACCGCCGGCGGCCCGGGCAGGCCCGTCGGCCGACTCACTCCACCGGCACGTCGTCCAGGAAGTAGTAGGCGGGGACCTTGGCCGCGTAGTCGTTGCCGTCCAGTTCGCGCCAGCCCACGACCTCCGTCGACCCCTCGCGCTCCTGGGCGAACTGCGTGGCCAGGAACATCAGACCGATCACCGAGGCCAGTCCCTGGCGGGCGGGCTCCTCGCGCAGCACGTCGCCGATCGAGGCCTGCCCGGCGAGCGAGCGCACGCGGTTCACGGAGCCGGTGAGGCCCACGGTGTCGATGTCGTTGGTGCGCACCAGGTCCTGGAGCACCTCGACGCTGAGCGTGGTCGCATCGTGCACCTCGGCCTCCACCGGGGCGCCGGGATCCGTCGGATCCTTCAGACGGTGCTGGGAGACCGAGGACATCCGCACCCGCGCGACCCGCAGGTCCAGCGAGAACGGGAAGCGCGTGGAGACCTCGTCCTTCTGCGCGAGCGCGAGGCCCTGGGCCTCCTGCAGCAGGTCCAGCAGCACGCGGTGCTGGCGGAAGTCCTGGGAGCGCACGAATCGCGCGAGCGAGCGGTACAGCTCGGTCTTGACGTCGAGCACCTCCTGCGCGGGCTCGTAGAGGTCGCTGAAGACGTTCGCGAGCATCTCGCGGTCGTCCCGCGTGAGGTGCTGGGTGAAGTCGCGCTCGAGCAGACGGTCCACGACGTCCTGCGCCCGACGGGTCTGGGCGGGGTCGTTGAGCATCCGGAAGAAGGCGGTGAAGGTGCGGCCCACCTGGGACTGGCCCAGCAGGTCGTCGCCCGCGAGCAGCTGTTCGAGGATCTCGCCGCGCGAGGCCTCCGGGGAGAGGATCTGCTCGCGCAGATGGAGGTCCACGGCGCGCAGGTCCTCGCGGTACTGCAGGAAGTCGCCCGAGAGCTCGGAGGCGATCTGCAGGATGTCGCGCAGACGGTCGGCGGACGTGCCGGCATCGGGCAGCAGCAGCTCCCCCTCGGAGAGGTCCCGGATCTCCTGCTCGATCGCCGCGCGCCGACGCTGCAGGTCCGCGAGCCGCACGTCGCGGTCGGTCTCCGTCTCCTGCGCGAGGCGGTCGAACTGCTGGAGCACCAGCTGCAGGCGCGACTCCGTGGTCGTGGGCCGGTGCTCCTCGAGGGAGGCGATGAACTGGACCGCGTCGATCGTCGCCGGGGACGGCTCGAACATCGTCTCCAGGTGCTGCGGGTCGTCGCGCCGGGTCAGATAGCCCTCGCGCACCCACGAGTCCACGTACTCCGGGGCGGTGCGGCCCTGGCCGTCCTCGTGCAGCAGGTCCAGGTGGGTCTCGACGCGCGCCACGAGGTCGCTGCGTCCCAGGCGACGGCTGCCGCCGGGGAAGACCGTCTGCAGGATCGCGAGCACCGCCGGGGCCTTCGTCGCGCTCAGCAGACGCCACGTCGAGAGGCGTCGCAGCTGCTCGTAGGCGTCCTTGCGCGCGGAGACCGTCTGCGGGCGATCGGTCGCGGACCCGAGGAGCGGGGCGGACGGCGCTCCGTCACGCGGCACCCTCGGCGCCCCGTGCCACCGAGAAGTGAGAAGTTGCTGTCATAACCGCCTCTTCAGGACGACTTCTCACTTCTCGCGGTTCTGATGGGGGCGAGCTGCTCGCGCCTGTGGCGCGATCGGGCCGAGCCGGGAAGCGGCGGCATCAGGGTGCGCGCCACCACTTCTCCCCCTGGTCCACTGCGAGCCCCGTGGCGCGGAGTCGCGCGACGAGGCGGTCGTACTCGGCGTCCAGGGCGTCGGCTTCCTCCGGATCAGGGTCATGCGCGCCCGTCTCATCGTCGTAGGCGATCCGCATCGCAGTCGACCATCGCCGCAGCGCTTGCGACAGCGGTGGGGAGATGACGGCCTCGGGGTCGGGGAGATCGAGATCATCGTCGCCCTCCGGCCAGTCCAGGATCAGCACGTAGTCCCAGTCGACCAGGAGGGGCCCAGGCATGCCTGCGAGCTGCGACAGATCGTCGCGCTCAGGCGCACCGGTGTGCCCGGGCAGGTCGTCGCGCCCAGGACGATCGACGTGCTCGGGCACGCCGTCGATGCGACGTCCCGGGCGCTCGTGGTCCGCGGAGCCCATACTCTTCCCCTCACCTCGATCCTCACCGTCAGCTCAGCTCAGCTCAGCTCAGCTCAGCTCAGCTCAGCTCAGCTCAGCTCAGCTCAGCTCAGCTCAGCTCAGCTCAGCTCAGCTCAGCTCAGCTCAGCTCAGCTCAGACTAGGTCCCGCTCGCTGCGAGCGAGTGGCCACGACCGCCCCGGCCGTACGCGAGCCGCACGAAGTCGTTGCCAAGAGGGCCCATGGCAACCACTTCGTACTTCTCGCGGGCCGCCGAGGCCGCGGGAGCCGGATACTCCCCTCCTCCCGGTTTCCCCTCACCCTGGCCGCCTCGAGCACCCCGTCACGTGAACGCTCACGAATCTGTAGGCTGATCCCAGCGCCACCGTCGGCCACCCGCGCCCGGTCCGACGCGAAGACCCCATCTGACCTGGAGGAATCCTCACGATGACCACCGCCGCTCCCGTGACCGCCCCGACCGATCGCTGGTGGGAGGCCCTGCCTACTGGCAGCGGGCGCCTGCGCGGTCGGGCGCACCTGCACTCCGACGCCCCGGAGCTCAGTCTCGACGGCACGTGGGACGTGCGCTTCGGGTCCCGCGCCGACGGCTCGGACCTGGGCGACCCGACGACGATCGAGGTGCCGGGACTGTGGCAACTGCAGGGCCACGGCGCCCCGCAGTACACGAACGTCGTCTACCCGATCCCCGTCGACGTCCCGCACGTGCCCGACGAGAACCCCACGGCCCACTACTCGCGCGCGCTCGCGGTGCCCGCCGACTGGGAGCAGCAGCTCACCGAGGGCGCCCGCGCGATCCTGCGCTTCCAGGGCGTGGACTCGGCGGCGAAGGTATGGATCGACGGGACCGAGGTGGGCGTGACCGCCGGCTCCCGCCTCACCCAGGAGTTCGACGTCACCGACCTGCTGCGCGCGGGCGCCGCCCACCTGCTCGAGGTGCGCGTGGTCCAGTGGAGCGTCAACACGTACCTCGAGGACCAGGACATGTGGTGGGCCTCCGGGATCTTCCGCAGCGTGGACCTGCTGCTGCGGCCCGTCGGCGGCATCCACGACCTCGTCACCCGCGTCGACTTCGACCCGTCCACCGGCCGCGGCACGCTCAGCGCCCGTGCGACCGGGATCGACGGCGCGCTGCTCGAGGGCGCTGTGGTGCGCATCCCCGCACTCGACGTCGAGGCCCCGGCGGACGGCACGAGCATCGACGTCGGCCCCGTCGACCCCTGGAGCGCCGAGGTGCCCGCCCTCTACGACGCGACGGTGACGGCCGCAGCAGGCGCCGGCGGCGCCGGCGCTGCCGGTCGCGTCGCGGGCGCATCCGGCGGGGCCGTGACCGAGACGATCTCCCTGCGCGTGGGCTTCCGGCGCGTGGAGATCGACGGCGAGATCTTCCGCATCAACGGCGAGCGCGTCGAGATCCGCGGCGTGAACCGGCACGAGGTCGACCGGCTCGTCGGCCGCACGCAGCATCCGGGCAACCAGGATCTCGACGCGGCGCTCATGAAGCAGCACAACATCAACGCGGTGCGCACCTCCCACTACCCGCCCCACCAGCGGTTCCTCGATGTGTGCGACGAGGTCGGGCTGTACGTGGTCGACGAGTGCGACTTCGAGGCGCACGGCTTCCACGCGGACACCACCGGGGAGGACTCCACGGGCGCCGCGAAGCGCCCGGCCGACGACCCGCAGTTCACCGAGTCCCTGCTCGAGCGCACCGACCGCTTCGTGCGCCGTGACCTCAACCACTCGTCGATCGTCATCTGGTCGATCGGGAACGAGGCGTCGACGGGGCAGAACACGACCGCGATGATCGAGCGCGTCCGCGAGGTCGATCCCACCCGCCCGGTCATCTACGAGCAGGACTACCGGGCGCTGGACGCGGACTTCTTCTCGCTCATGTACCCCAGCCACGAGCAGTCCCGCCAGATCGGCGAGCGCGCGCTGGATGCGGAGAACAGGAAGCAGCTGGTCGGCATGCTGCGCCACCTCGGCGTGGACGCCGCCGACGACGCCTTCGACGACGTCCCGGCGCTCACCAAGCCGTTCCTGTGGATCGAGTTCGCGCACGCGATGGGCAACGGCGCCGGCTCCCTGAAGGAGTACTTCGACCTGGTCCACGAGTACCCGGCGATCCAGGGCGGTTTCATCTGGGAGTGGATCGACCACGCCCTGGCCACGACCGACGCGGAGGGCCGTGCGATCGACGGCTACGGCGGCGACTTCGGCGAGCGCCTGCACGACTCCAACTTCGTGGCCGACGGCCTCGTGCTGCCCGACCGCAGCCCCTCCCCCGCGCTGCTCGACGCCAAGCACCACTTCTCTCCCGTGGGGCTCGAGATCCTCGCGGCGCCGACGGGCGATGAGTCCGGCGCCCGCGCGGCGCGGGTGACGAACCGCTATGCGTTCCGCTCCCTCGAGCATCTGCGCGCGGAGGTCTCGCTCGATGCGCAGGAGAGCTGGCAGGAGCTCGCGCTGCCGGACCTCGCGCCGGGGGCGTCGGCCGATGTGCCCCTGCCTGCGGGCGACGGGCCCGCAGTGACCGTGCGCCTGCTGACCCGCGAGGAGGAGGGACCTGTCCCGGCGGGCCACCTCGTGATCGCCGCTGACCGCATGGATCGTGCCGCGCTCTCCGCGCAGCAGGGGGGCCTGGGCGAGCTCGTCGCCCCGATCCCCCCGGATGCGGCCGTGGGCCGCGACGGCTGGCGCGTGGGCTCGGCGGTGCTCGACGACCTGGGTCGCCTGGTGAAGGTGGGGTCGGTCGACGTGCCGCACGCGGGCGTCGACCTGTACCGCGCTCCGGTGGACAACGAGCGCGCCTTCACGTCCGTGGCGCTCGAGACGCGGTGGAAGCGGATCGGTCTGGACGTGGCGAGGCTGCGACTGGTCTCGGCCGACGTCGAGGGAGACGTACTCGTGCTGCGCAAGCGCCTGGGACTGGACGGATCGAGCCTCGGCGCCGATGTCATCGAGCGCTGGTCCAGCGACGGCGAGCGCGTCGGGGTGCAGGTGGACGTGGCCCCCTCGGCGCACTGGCCCGAGGATCTGCCGCTGCCCCGCGTGGGCTGGACGTTCGCGGTCCCCGGTGACCTCGACGATGTCCAGTACACGGGCTACGGGCCGCACGAGTCCTACCCGGACACCGGCGGCGGCACGACCTTCGCGACCTACCGCTCCTCCGTCACCGACCTCCAGACCCGCTACGTGATGCCGCAGGAGAACGGCAACCGGGCGGGCGTGGTGCGAGCGGCTGTCCGCGGCGATGGGCACGAGGTGGACGTCGTCGCCCCCGAGGGCCTGGGACTGGCGGTGCGCCCGTGGCCGACGGCCGAGCTCGACGCGAAGGCCCACGACGCCGCCCTCGAATCCGACGGCCTCACCTGGGTGACCCTGTCCGCGGCGCTGCACGGTGTGGGCTCCGCGGCCTGCGGCCCCGAGCCGCTGCCGCAGTACGTGCTGGGCGCCGCCCCCATGAGCTTCCGATTCGAGCTCGCCGCGCGCTGACCGTCCCGCGGTCAGACTGTCCGGAGCCCCCGTGCACTTCGCGTAGCAGGAGGTCGGGTCACGTGTCATATATGCGGTGACCCGACCTCCTGCTACGCGTGCTGCTCGCACCCGGCGGAGCCCCGGCCCAGCGCGGTGATCGCGGGGACGGTGCGCGCGAGGCTAGATCGATGTGCCCGCGCGGGCTGGTCGACGCCGGGGCGACGTGACCTGCCCGTTAGGCTGGAACCACACGAGGGCCGACCAGAGCAGGGAGAACAGCACATGTCGCAGGGCTACGGGCAGCCGGATCCGCAGGAGAGCCAGCCGGGGTACGGGCGAGCTCCCGACGGGCAGCAGGGATACGGCGAACCCGTAGGCGGCCAGCAGCCTGCCCAGCCGTACAACCCGTACCGCAGCACCTCGGAGCAGAGCACGGCACAGCCGGATTCGTCGCAGCAGGGCGAACCGCAGCCGGGCTGGCCGCAGCAGAGCGACCCGCAGCCCGGCTGGCCGCAGCAGAGCGCCGCATCATCGAACGCTCCCCAACCAGGCACGGACGAGCCGAACACTGATCAGTCGGACGCACGCCGACCGAGCGCGTCCGAGCAGCCCTCCCCGTGGGGGCAGCCCGCGCAGTCACAGCCCTCCCCCGCGCCACAGCCGTTCGGCGCCCCGCCCCAGCAGCCCTCGCCCTACGCCGCTCCTCAGCCGGCGACGCCGGGCGGCCCGTACGCTCCGGGGAATGCCTCGATGCCCGTGTACGCACCGGCGGGAACGCCGGATCGCAGCCGGCTGACGCGCACCTTCGCGATCATCGTCATCACCCTCGGGGCGCTGTTCCTGCTGATCCGTTCGATCGCCATCATCGTGACCACAGTCGGTGGGTACTCGGCGGGCTATCAGGGCTCCGAGGCAGCAGTCACCGGCTTCGCCGTGGGCGGCGTGCTGCTCGTGATCCTCAACGTGATCGTGGGCATCGCCCTGCTCGCAGCCGCCATCTACTTCCTGGTGGTCGGCCCGCAGAAGGTGCGGATCGGCGGAGGACTGATCCTCGCTCCGCTCGTCTGCGGCGTCGTCACGCGACTGATCATCACGGCGATCGCGCAGGCCGCGCTGCAGTCCGCTCTCCACGACGGGAGCTTCGACGCCGCGCGGGGATTGCTCGTGGTGATGGTGATCGTCGAGGTGATCCGCCACGTCATCGAGGGCGCATTCGTGATCGTCGGCGGGATCGTCGTGCTCCGCGCCGCGAAGAAGTCCTGACCTCGGCGCTCGGGGCGCGTCGCACCCTCCGTTAGCAGCCGGCCTCCGCGAGACCGCTCACCGCGCCTCGCCGTAGTTCGCGCCCGTGCGCTCCTCGCGCAGGGCGTCGAAGTCGCCGCTCGCGATCGACGCCCTGATCTCGTCGACCAGGCGCACCACGAACCGCTCGTTGTGGATGGTGCAGAGCGTCGCCGAGAGGATCTCCTTGGCGCGGAACAGGTGGTGGATGTACGCGGCGGTGTAGTGCGTGCACGTGAAGCAGTCGCAGGTCTCGTCGATCGGCGCGAACTGGCGCTTGTACCGCGACCCCGTGAGGTTCACCCGGCCCGTGCGCGTGTAGACGGCGCTGTTGCGGGCGACCCGGGAGGGCGAGACGCAGTCGAAGGTGTCGGCGCCGGCGGCCACGGCGATGAACAGGTCGTCGACCTCGCTGATGCCCAGCAGGTGCCGCGGGCGGTCCTCGGGCAGCTCGTCGGTCACCCAGCCGACGATCGTCCCCAGGTTCTCCTTCTCGAGCGCGCCGCCGATGCCGAAGCCGTCGAAGACCTGGTCGTCGACCTCCATCGCACCGAGGTCGCGGGAGGCCTTCCGGCGCAGGTCCTCGTACTGGGCGCCCTGGATGACGCCCCACAGCTGCTGGTAGGGCTTGGTGTCCCGCTCGATCGTCAGACGGCGGTGCTCGGCGAGGCAGCGGATCGCCCACAGCCGCGTCCGCTCGAGCGCCTGCTCCTGGTAGGGGCGGGAGTTCATGAGCGTGGTGAGCTCGTCGAAGGCGAACATGATGTCGGCGCCGAGCCCGTGCTGGATCTGCATGGAGATCTCGGGCGTGAAGCGGTGGACGTCGCCGTTGATGAAGGAGCGGAAGGTGACGCCGTCGTCGTCGACGTGCGCGAGGCGCTCCTTGCCCTCGGCGACGGCGTCATCCTCGCCGCTCGCGGTGCGGGCCTTCTCCCCGCCGGAGAACTCGCTGGAGAGGACCTTCTTGAAGCCCGCGCCCAGGCTCATCACCTGGAAGCCGCCCGAGTCGGTGTACGTGGGGCCGGGCCAGTTCATGAAGGCGCCCAGGCCGCCGGCCTCGTCGACCAGGTCGTGGCCGGGCTGGAGGTAGAGGTGGTAGGCGTTGGCGAGCACCGCCTGCGCGCCGAGGTCCGCGACGGCCTGCGGCAGCACGGCCTTCACGGTCGCCTTGGTGCCCACGGGCACGAACGCCGGTGTCGCGATGTCCCCGTGCGGGGTGCGGATGACGCCGGCGCGGGCCTTCTCGCCGTGGCGCGCGGTGATCGTGAAGCCCGCGGACGCGACTCCGGGGTCGACGGGCGTGAACGAGGAGTCTGGAGACCCTAATATGTCCGGGGGAACGCGGCTGTCCTGCACTGCACCAGTGTGGCACGGCGAGGTCCCCCGTCCGAGCACGCCGCGGTCGGATCTGGTTTCCTGAGCCCTTTCCAGCGCGGCTCGCAGCCCGCCCGGAGGAGTCCGCATGTCGCTGGCCGTGATCGCCGCGTTCGCCGCTGCGCTCGGGGTGCTCGTGGTCCCGGGGCTGCCGCTCGTGGTCGCCCTCCGGCCGCGTCCGCTCACCGGCGCCGCCCTGCTCGCCCCGGCCTCGCTCGTGGTCGTCGCCGTCTCTGCCGAGGGCTCCCATGCGCTGGGCTGGGCGTGGTCCCTCGTGACGCCCGTGGTCGTGGGTCTGCTCGCCGGTGCGTTCGTCCTCGCGACGCGCAGGATCGCTGCGCGAGCGGGGCGGACGACGTCCCGAGGAGTGTCCCCGCGTGGCGCAGATGACGGGGACGGCCCGTCGGCCCGCCCCTCCCCGCTGACCCCGACGGACTGCTCGCCGCGCGCCCGGACCCTCGCCGCGCTGCTCGGGCTGCTGGTCGGCGGCGCCGTGATCGCGGTGCGGGCGCTGCACGGCATGGGCGGCATCGACGCGATCAGCCAGACCTACGACAACATCTTCCATCTGGGCGGTGTGCGCGCGATCCTCGACGCCCACGACGCCTCCGCCGCGGTGGTCTCGACACTGAACCTCCCCGAGGGGCGCAGCGGCTTCTACCCGGCGGGCTGGCACGAGCTCGCGAGCCTCGTGGTGATGGCCTCCGGCCAGTCCCTCCCGCTCGCCTCGAACGCGCTGATGCTGCTGGTCGGGGCCGTGGTGTGGCCGATCGGGATCGTGGCCCTGGTCGCCGGGTGCACGCGCGTGGGCCCGGCCGGCCTGTGCGCGGCGGGCGCGCTCACGGGCGCGTCCTTCGCGTTCCCGCTCGCGCTCATGACCTGGGGCCTGCTGCTGCCGAACTTCCTGTCCACCGCGATGCTCCCGACGGTGGTGCTGGTGGCGGCGCAGGCGCTCGGCCTCGCCCCGCGCACCCGCGAGCACCTGCGCCCTCTGCAGCTGGTGATCGCGGCCCCGGTGGCGGCGTGCGCCGTGCTCTGGGCGCACCCGCAGGGCCTGCACGCCTCGCTGGTGCTGGTCGCGCCGATGGCGCTGTGGGCGACGGTCGGCGGGGTCCTCGCGTGGCTGCGCGGGCGCAGGCGCGCCGACGGGCGCGACCCCCGCCGGCGCTTCCCCCTGTTCGCCTGCGGCGCCTCGCTCGTGCTCATCGCCCTCATCCCGTTCGCCTGGACGCAGCTGCGCCCCTCACGCCGGGCGTCGGCCTGGCCTGCGCACATGCACATCGAGGAGGCGCTCCGGGCGGGGCTGGGGATGTCCGGCGCGCACGTGCCGCCCGGGGTGCTGCCGGCCCTGCTCATGGGCCTCGCGATGCTCGTGGTGCTCGTGCTCTCCCGCTCGCGCTGGATGCTGCCGCCGCTGCTGGCGACCACCTTCCTGTTCGTGGCGGCGGCGGCCTTCGGCGACCGCGACATCCGCTACCTGCTCACCGGTCCCTGGTACATCGACAGCTATCGGCCGGCGGCCCTGATCCCGGTGCTCGGCATCCCCGTGCTGGCCGTCGCGATCGACGTGCTCGCCCGCGCGGCGGGCGCCCTGCCGGCCCCGCGCCGAGCGCCTGCGGGACGCCGGGTGCGCGCAGAGAGCACGACACGTGCGGGAGGCTCGGAGCTCGCCCGAGGCTCGACGCGGACCGGTCGCCCCGGGCATCGCGCGCCCGCCGCCGGGTTCCCCGCCTCGGCCGTCGTGGTCGCGGTCTGCGTCCTGGGCCTCCTCGCCCCGGCCGTCCTCTCCTCCGCGTCGCAGCACGAGGACGCCCTGATGGCCCGCTACTGGAAGATCCCTCAGGTCGTCTCCGCCGACGAGCTCGCCGTGTTCGCGCAGGCCGACGCCCTGGTGCCGCCGCACGCGACGATCATCGCGGATCCCTGGGACGGCGGCTCGCTGCTGTGGGCGCTCGAGGACCGCCGTGTCCTCGCCCCGACGCCCGCCTCGGCCCTGAGCGAGGACGACCGCCTGCTGCTGCGGGGACTCGGCAGGATCGACAGCGACCCCGCGGTGTGCGACGCCGCCGCGCGGCAGGACGCCCGCTACGTCTTCACCTCCACGGAGGGTGCGCTCTGGCGCAAGCGCAGCCCGAACCGCGGTCCCGAGGACGCCGCGCGCAACGGCAGCGCGATCGAGCTGCACCGGGTGGGGAAGGCTGCGCTGTGGGAACTGCGCCCGTGCCGCGGGTCCGACGGGCGGATGGAGCTCACCGGCGACGGCTGAGACCCGGATCGGCAACCGACGACCCGCGCAGCCGACCCGGGCGTGCGAGGCGGGACTCGCCTGAGCGCTGTGCGCACTGACGATAGGATCTGTGCGCTCGCCTCCGCATGCATGCGGCGACGGACGGGTGCGCTGACGAGCTGACGAAGGGGGACGGATGTCGGACGACGACGCGCGGTCGGCGCCGCGCGCCCACGGCCGTCGCCGCGGCACCCCCCGTGACGAGACGCCGCCGGCCGCCTCGGAGACCCCGCGGGCCGACGGGCGACTCCCCGACCCGGCCGAGCGGGACGCGTCGCCGGACCCGAGCACCGCCGCCACGCAGAGCGCGACCACTACCCCGCCCGCCCGCCGCCACGGTCGCCGCGCCCGCCGCCTCGAGGAGCCGGCGCCCGAGGCTCCCGCCTCGTCGGACGCCAAGACGCCCGCCGCCTCCGAGGAGACGCCCGCCGAGCGCACCCCCGCTCGCGCCGCCTATGCGCACGTCCATCCCGAATCCCTGGACGCCTGGCTCGAGCCCGGCGATGCTTCGGCCGACCTCGGGTACCCCGTGGAGTTCGAGGGGACCGCCGACGACGGGGACGACGGGAGCAGGAACGAAGCGACCGGGGACGACCGGGCCGGGCATGTCGGGACCGAGGCTCAGACGAACGCGGAGGATGCGGCGCCCACGGCGGACGACACCGCCGAGATTCCGCGCGCGGGTCCGCGCCCCGCCGGGCCAGCCGACCCCGTCGAGCCCGCTGAGCGCGCTGAGCCCGCCGACGACGTCCACGATGCGTGGACCACGGCGCCCCGCACCGAGCCGACCGCGCCCGACGCGCGACCGCTCCCCTCCCACGCCGATCTCGACCGCGCCACCCGCGGACGCACGCACCCAGCACCTGCGGCACCCGCGGCACCCGCAGAACCGTCAGCACCCGGAGCAGCCCCGGAGCCACCGGCGCCACGGCCGACCGAGCCCGCGCCCGCCGACCCGTCGGCCGATGCGCCCGCCCCCGCCGCACTGTCGACCGAGACGCCGGCCGCCCGGTCGACAGAGACACCTGCCGCCCCGTCGACCGGAGTGCCCGCTGCTCCGTCGCCCCGCCCCTCGGAGCCGGCTCTCTCGGTGCCGTTCCGGGTCGAGATCCACGGGCTGCGGGCGATCGCGATCCTGCTGGTCGCGGTGTACCACATCTGGTTCGGGAGGGTCTCCGGCGGCGTCGACGTCTTCCTGTTCATCTCGGCCTTCCTGCTCACGGGCTCGTTCGCGCGGCGCCTGGAGTCCGGGCGTCCGCTCGCCGTGCCCCGCTACTGGCTGAAGACGTTCAAGCGTCTGCTGCCGCCCGCGGTCGTCACGATCCTGGGCTCGCTGATCCTCGCGTTCACGGTGCTGCCGCCGACGATCTGGGCGACCGTGCAGCGCCAGGCGTGGGCGAGCGCACTGTACGTCCAGAACTACGTGCTGGCGGCGGACAGCGTCGACTACTACGCGCACGACGCCGCGGCCGCCTCCCCGCTGCAGCACTTCTGGTCGATGTCAATCCAGGGCCAGATCTTCCTCGTCTGGCCGCTGCTGTTCGCGCTCGGCACCCTGCTGATGCGCCGCCTGCCGGTGCTCCGCGCCCACCCGCGCCGACTGATGGCGGGCATGTTCTCGCTGGTCATCGTGGTCTCGCTCGTGTGGTCGATCCTCTCCACCGCGTCGAGCCAGACCTTCGCCTACTTCGACACCGCGGCGCGGCTGTGGGAGTTCGCGCTCGGCTCGCTGCTGGGCCTGATGCTGCCGCGGATCGACCGGGCGACGGGCGCGACGACCTCGGCCGCGACCCCTCCGCGCTTCGCGGCGGCGCGCGCGGTGATCGGCTGGGTCGGCCTCGCGGCGCTGCTCTCGTGCGGGGCGCTGCTGGACGTGCAGGGCATGTTCCCCGGCTGGATCGCGATCTGGCCGCTCGCCGCGGCGGGCCTGGTCATCCTCGCCGGGCGCTCGGGCCGCGCCTGGGGCGCCGACGCGTTCCTCTCGCTGCGCCCGGTCGCCTTCCTCGGGTCGATCGCCTACGCCCTGTACCTCGTGCACTGGCCGCTGCTCATCGGCTGGCTCGCCCTCACCGGGCAGGAGCGCGCCGGGGCGCTCGACGGCGCCGGGGTGCTCGCCGTGTCCCTGCTGATCGCGTGGCTGCTCACGCGTCTCGTCGACACCCCCGTGCGCCGTTCGGCCTGGCTCGATGCGCGGCCGCGCAGGACCCTCGCGGCGGTCGCGGTGAGCCTCGTGGTGGTGCTCGTCGGCTCCCAGGCCGTCTTCCCCGCCGTCGGCGAGCGCTCGCTCACCGTCGCCCAGGGCTCGCAGGATGCCGACGCCGACGCCGGAGCAAGCGACGGCGGCGGCCCTGCCGCGCCGGCAGCCCCGAACCCGGGCGCGCAGTGGACCGTGGACCCCATGACCGACGGCTTCAGCGCCACCATCCCCTCGCCCGACGTCGTCACGAAGCCCTCCGAGCACACCTACGCCGAGGACTGCCAGAAGGAGCTGGGCCTCCCGGACACCGTGACCTGCCGATATACCCCCGCGCCCGACGGCGACCCCGACCTCACGGTCGCGCTTGCGGGCGACTCCCACGCCGGCCAGTACACGGGCGCGATCCAGCAGATCGCGAAGGAGAGGAACTGGGCGGTCTACTACATCGGCCACAGCGGCTGCACCTTCACCACGGACCCGGCGACCAACCAGTGCGAGGACGTCAACACCTCCTGGGAGACCCTCATCGACGGCGTCGACCCGGACGTGCTGATCACGATGGGCACCCGCACCTCGTTCGACGGCGGTTCGGACACCGAATCCGACCGCGAGAACCTCGACAGCGCGCTCCCGCTGACCACCGAGCGGGGCATCCCCGTGCTGCTGCTGCGGGACAATCCGCGCTGGCCCAAGAAGGAGGAGTCCGGCAACCGCTTCGACTGCTCCTTCGACGTGCTGCGCGAGGGCGGCGACGCGGCCCAGGCCGACGCCGAGTGCGGCGACGACATGAAGAACCGGATGGATGCCGAGAACCCGTCGGCCTACCGGGCGAGCGACGACCCGTACGCGCCGATCCGCATCGCCGACCCCGCGACCGACGTGCTGTGCCCGAAGGGGCGCTGCTCGCCGATCATCGGCAACGTGTTCGTCTACCGCGACAGCTACCACCTCACCGATGCCTTCTCCCGCACCATGGACGACTGGTTCGAGAAGCAGATCGACGCGACGCTTGCGATGAAGGGCCCCGACGCGGAGGCCCCGCAGACCGAGCCGTCCGACGCCGGCTGATCCGGGCCGACGGGGCCGGACCGACGAGACGGGACCGGACGGGACGGGCCGAAGCCGCCGTCGCGGCCCCGGCCGCTGTGGAACGATGAGCCCATGACCTCCGCACCTGCCGAATCCGCCGTCCACCCCACCGCCGAGGCCCGCGATTTCGCGACCGACCTGGGCTCCTTCGTCACCGCCTCCCCCTCGAGCTTCCACGCCGTGCGCGAGGCGGCCCGGCGCCTCGAGGTCGCGGGGTTCACGGCGCTGGACGAGCGGGAGCAGTGGAGCGGGGACGCGGTGCGCGGGAACCGCTTCGTGCTGCGCGACGGCTCGCTCATCGCCTGGTCCGCGCCCGCGGAGGCGTCGGACGGGACGGCCTTCCGGATCGTCGGCTCGCACACCGACTCCCCGGCGCTCAAGGTGAAGCCCGACCCGCAGCTCGCTGCGGAGACGATCGCGCAGGTGGGCGTCGAGGTCTACGGCGGGGCGCTGTTGAACTCCTGGCTGGATCGCGAACTGCGCCTGGCCGGGCGGCTGGTGCTGCGCGGCGGCCGCGAGGTGCTGGTCGCGACCGGCCCGCTGCTGCGGGTCCCGCAGCTCGCCGTGCACCTGGACCGCGGGGTGAACGCCGACGGCCTCACGCTGAACCCGCAGAAGCACATGCAGCCGATCCTCGGCCTGGGCGAGGTCGACGTGCTGGGCCTGCTCGCCGAGCGCGCGGGCGTGCAGCGCGCGGAGATCCTGGGGACCGACGTGGTCACCGCGGATTCCCAGGCGCCCGGCTTCTTCGGCGCCCACGAGGAGTTCCTGGCCTCGGGCCGCCTGGACAACCTCTCCTCCGTGCACGCCGAGGTCGAGGCGCTCGTGCGGCTCGCGGGCGGCACGGGGTCCGGCACCGACGCGGGGGCCGGCTCCGGCTCGGGAGCCCGCTCAGGAACGGCCGACGGCGAGCGTCCGATCGCCCTCATGGTCGCCAACGACCACGAGGAGGTGGGTTCGGCGTCCCGCTCGGGCGCCGCCGGGCCGTTCCTCGAGGACGTGCTGGTGCGCGTGCACGCGGCGCTCGGCGGGGACGAGGCCTCGCGGCGCCGGGCTCTCGCGGGCTCGATGGTGCTCTCGGCCGACGCCGGCCACGCCGCCCACCCGAACTACCCCGAGCGCCACGACCCCGTGAACCGTCCGCGCCTGGGCGCCGGGCCGATCCTCAAGATCAACGCCAACCAGCGCTACGCGACCGACGCCGTGGGCACCGCCGCGCTCACCGAGGCCTGCGAGCGCGCGGGCGTGCCGCTGCAGGCGTTCGTCTCGAACAACGCGATGCCCTGCGGCTCCACCATCGGCCCGATCACCGCGACCAGGCTGGGCATGACCACGATCGACGTGGGCATCACCCTGCTCTCGATGCACTCGGCCCGCGAGATGTGCGCCGTCGCCGACCCGCTGCACCTCTCACGGGCGTGCGAGGAGTTCCTGCGGGGCTGACGCCTCGCCGTCGGATCCCGGGCGCGAACCGGTCGCCCACCCCGTGTGGGGCCTGCACCGGGCGAATCGAGCAAAAGGGTGGACCTTCCGATCGGTCGGTCGATGGCTCCTGAACGCGGCCCCGCCGTAGTCTGACCGGCATGCCTGCGCAGCGGAGCGCCAGCGCTCCTTCGCTCGTCCGGTCCGTCACCACCTTCAGCCTGTTCCTGTTCATCCTCGGCGATGTGCTGGGAGCGGGCGTGTACGTGCTCGCGGGCGAGATCGCCGCGATCTCCGGCGGCGCCCTGTGGGTCCCCTTGGTGGTCGCGCTCGTGCTCGCGCTGCTGACCGCTTCCTCGTACGCGGAGCTCGCGACGAAGTACCCGCGGGCCGGCGGATCGTCCCACTACGCGACCCGCGCCTTCGGCCCCTTCGTCGGCTTCCTCGTCGGGTTCTGCATGCTCGCCGCCGGGATCGTCTCGGTGGGCACGCTCGCCCTGGGCTTCGCCGGGGACTACCTGCGCACCTTCGTCACGCTGCCCACGATGCTCGTCGTGGTCGTGTTCCTTGCGCTGCTGGCCGTGCTCAACGCACGGGGGATCTCCGAGTCGATGTGGGTGAACCGCGTCGCGACGCTCATCGAGGTCTCCGGCCTGCTGCTGGTGATCGTGCTCGGGGCGATCGTGCTGCTGCGCGGGAACGGGGAGTTCTCCCGCCTGACCACGCTGGGAACGCCCGAGAACGGCCCGGTCGCCGCCGTCCTCGCGGGCAGCGTGCTCGCCTTCTACTCCTACGTGGGCTTCGAGACCAGCGTGAACATCGCCGAGGAGACCAAGGACCCCGCCCGCTCCTATCCGCGCGCTCTGTTCGGCGCCCTGATCACCGCGGGGGTCGTGTATGCCCTGATCGGTGTGGTCGCCTCCGCTGTGGTGCCCACCGACGAGCTCGCCGGCTCCTCCGCCCCGCTCGCGCGCGTGATCTCCGCCGCCGGCATCGTGCCGCCCGTGGTGTTCAGCGCGATCGCGCTGGTCGCCGTGGCCAACGGGGCACTGCTGACGGGCATCATGTCCTCGCCTCTCACCTATGGCATGGCCGCCGACGGCCTGCTGCCGGGCTTCCTGGGGCGGCTGCTGCCGGGCCGGCGCACGCCCTGGGTCGCGATCGTCGTGACCACGGCGCTGTCCGTCCTCCTCGCTCTGACGGGCACCGTGGAGGTGCTCGCGGGGACGATGGTCCTGCTCCTTCTGGTCGTGTTCCTCGCCGTCAATGCATCGGTGCTCGTGCTGCGCAGGGACCGGGTCGAGCACGCCCACTTCCGGGTGCCGATCGTGCTGCCCGTCGGCGGGCTCATCTCATGCCTGCTGCTGCTCACGCAGGTGGAGGGCCAGGTGTGGCGCAGGGGGCTGCCTCTGCTCGCCGTCGCCGCCGTCCTCGCCGCACTCGCCGCCTGGCGTCGGCGCCGCGCCGGCACCTCAGTGCGCTGAGCCGCCCGAGACGGACGAGCCGTCCGGCCCTCGTGAGCCCGCCGAGGCGGTCGAGCCTGCCGACCGATCGGGGGTCCCGACGCGATCGAAGGGGCTGCGATCCACGCGCAGCGCGCGCGGTGCGACCTGGCCGTGGACGTCCCCGAGCACGCGCAGCTGGTGATGGGCGCTGCCCTCGAGGTCGCTGAGCACCTCGGGGTCGACCCCGAGACCAGCCGCATGCGCGCGCAGCGTCTCCCACAGCCCCAGCTTCGCGAGCACGGCGCCGCGCAGGAGCTCCAGCTCCAGCAGCGGTGTCATCGGCGAGCGCTCCCGCGGCCGTCCGTTGGTCTTCAGGCGGCCGATGCGCTCTCCGCACCAGGTCACCGCTTGCCGATACCGCATCGGCGGCAGGGCGAGCAGGCGGATGAGGTCCCGCACGAAGCGGTGCTCCGCACGCAGGCGTTCCGCCACCTCCGCCAGCTCGGGGAAGAACGAGGTGTCCGCGAAGTCGTCGCGCATCCGCTCGGCCCGGGCGAGGCCTGCCGACGCCCCGCTGAGATGATCCGCCAGGTACAGCGCAAGCAGGTGGCGGTCGATCGGGGCGGTGTCCGCAGAGCCCGCCTGCTCCCGTGCCACCTCGGCGACCGCGGCGCGCCCCGGCACGAGCGCCAGCGCGCCCGCCGCGCGGGGACGCAGCGGGGACGACGCCGCGCCGTGGCCCTCGACCATGCCCACCAGGAGCTCTCCCAGTGCGTCCGCGGCGGTGTGTCGTGCCCGCCAGCCCAGCACCTCGCGCGCGCGGGAGGCGTCCATCAGCGGTGCGGACATGGCCATGTCCAGCCAGCCCTCGTCGGCCGCGATCGCCCCGGCACGGTGCGCTGCAGCGAGCGCCGCGCGCAGGACGCCCGTCGGCACGGGGACGGAGCCGCGGGCGCCCAGGAGGCCGACCAGGTCGTCGGCCCGGAGGACCTCGGGGGCGCAGATGTTGAAGGCGCCCGGCGCGCGGCGCACGGCCACCTCCGCGTACGCCTCGGCCACGTCGGCCGCGTGCACCGCCTGGAACCGCAGTCCCGCCGGGAGGGGGAGCAGGGGCGGGCCGCCCCACCGCAGAGCCTGCACAGGGATGTGGGAGCCCAGGAAGTACCGCTGGATCGAGGAGGCGGCATCGTCCTGGAAGATCAGGGCGGGCCGCAGGCGGGAGACGACCAGCTCGGGGTGCGCGGAGGCGACCTCGTCGAGAACGTCCTCCTGGGCCGCCTTGTCGACGCTGTAGTGGGAGGTGCGGATCCCGAGCGCAGGCCACGTCTCGTCCCTGAGGTCGTCGTCCCCCGCCGGCACGGGCGCATAGGCTCCCACCGAGGAGGCGGCGATGAGGTGGCCCACCCCCGCGAGGCGGGCGGCCCGGGCGACGTTCCGGGTGCCCTCGACGTTGACGCGCCGCAGCAGGTCGCGACGGGAGTTGGGCTGCAGGAGCCACGCGAGGTGGACGACGGTGTCGATGCTGTCGAAGGCGCGGACGAGCTGCTCCACTGCCCGCTCCGGCGCACTGGCGGCGCCGATATCGATCGCCTCCCAGTGCGCCGCATCGTACGGCTCCGCGGAGGGATCGGGCAGACGGCGCGCGATGCCCCGGATCTCCGTGACCTCGGGACGACGCCGGAGAGCACGCAGAACCGCGGTACCGACGTTCCCTGTGGCTCCTACGACGGCGATGCGCATGGTGGTCCTCCTCGTCTGGGGCGGTGGGCGTCTCAGGACGCCCCGTGGCGCCGGGCCTCGGCAGCGGCCTGCCGCGCCCCGAGGAAGGGCTGGCCGTGCCCCGGCAGCACGTGACGGGCGTCGGTCTCGGCGATCGCCTCGAGCGACCGAAGGGCGAGTCCGCTGTCCGCCGTGGCCGCGCCCGCCACGATCCGCGGTCCGCGCAGCCCGGTGTAGGGGTCGAGCGTCACGAGGGCGTCCCCGGTGATCACGGCGTCGCGATCAGGCAGGTGCAGGGCGACGTGCCCGAGCGTGTGGCCGGGGGTCGCGATCACCCGCGGTGCACCGGGGACGTCCAGGTCGTCCCCCGGGGCGAAGGTGCCGGTGAGCTCGACGCCCCGCACGCATGCGGCTCCAGCCGCGAGCATCCCGCCGAGCAGGGGCACAGCGCGGGGGTGCCGGATCGGGTAGAGCACCCGGGGGTTCTCGTGCGCGTATCGATAGGGATGCGCTGCGAGCTCCCGCTCCTGCGGAGGCGCGAGCACCGGGAGCCCCAGCCGGTCGACGAGGCGGCGGGCCGTGCCCACATGGTCGAAGTGCGCGTGGGTCAGCACCAGCGCACGCAGGTCCTCGGGCCGGTACCCGAGCTCCCGGACAGCTCGTCCGAGCCGGTTCCAGACGCCCGGCAGGCCAGCATCCACGAGGGTCAGTCCTCCTGCCCCCTCGATCAGCCAGCAGTTCACGTGACCGTGCTGGAGCAGATGTATGCCATCCGCGACATCGACGCTGAGCATGGAGTCCTCCTCGCCTCGAGCGTTCCTGCGACGGTACGTCCGCACGGGTCTCCTCGCATTCCGGTCGGAGCGGGGCTTGCCGACGACTGTGCACATGAGCTATGGAGCCGGCGCGGCCGGGAGTGACGCACCCGCAAGACCGCGCGCACCGCTCAGCCGCTCCGCCTATCGCCGTCGCCTCCGCTTTCGCCCCGGGATTCCCTGCTGCTCTGGTCGTCCGACTCCTGATCGAACAGGCGGCGGCGCTCGTCATAACGGCGGCTGAACGTGGCGCTGCGCACCGCGGACTCGTCGTCGAAGTTCGCGCCGAGGGAGCCGGCCAGCGCTCCCATGGAAGCGCTGAGCCACGCGAGCTTGACGTACTCCATCGCGCCGGCCGGGTGCAGCAGCTCGTTGTGCAGGTAGACGGGGTCCAGGACCGTGACGCTCAGCAGCAGCATGAGCACGGCCAGGACGATGTACAGCATGGCGACGCTGAAGCCCACGGTGAGGACGGTCGCGGCATTGTCCAGGCGTCTCTCCGAGCTCCTCCGGCTGGGGCTCGCGGAGTTCCACAGCCGATTGCGCACGATCAACCAGACGGTGAGGATCGCGCCGGCGAGGAGAGCGATCACGCCCAGTCGCCACAGCGACAAGGGGTCCGCCACAGGTGCCAGCGTTCCGTAGAAGACGCCGAACGCGCCCGCACCGACCGCGGCGGCGATGCATCCGGTGAGTGCGGGAAGCAGGCGCCCGGGCCGGTTGCTGCGCACCATGCCGCCCAGCAGCCGCACGGTGCGCAGCCGTCCTTCCAGGACCACGGTCGTGAGGCCCGATCTGTCCGGCGAGGGCATGACGCGCCGATGGCCGGCACCGAGTGCCTCCTCGAGCGTGCCCTCTCCGTGTCGCTGGTCGCTCTGGAGGATGGCAAGGATCAGCCCGACGAGGAGATCTCGCGTCCGCGCAGCGAGACGCAGACCACCCATGGCCGGCACCGTCACCTGCGCGCAGCGTTCCGCGTGGGCCGCCTCGGCGAGCAGGGGGCGCCCGTCCACGAAGTCCGGCAAGTCCGACAGGTACACGACGCAGTCCCACTCGTGGCGCCTGCGAAGTGCCGGCGCCCGTTCGGCGAGGTGGACCGATCCGTCCGGGGAGAGCGGGAGGGTCTCCCGGCCGACCTCGACGTCGGTCTCCTCACCGAGGCACTCGGACACGCGCGCCGCGACGGCGTCGGCGATGCGCGAAGCGATGGTCTCCGGCGCCCCCAGGTCAGCGAGCAGCCCGATCTTCCGCGTACGAGATCTCATCCCGGCTCCTCTCGTGGCAGGGCGGCCGTGGGGCGCGCACGTTCGGGCCTACCGATCGGACGGCCGCTGCCGTGCCGGCGCACGCCCGGTCCGCGTGTCACCGCGCCAGCGGTCGAGCACTTCCTGCACGCGCACGAGCTCGGCCTGTCTGTCGCCGACGAGCAGGTCCAGCACGGCGTCCTTGTGCTCGGGGCGCTCGTCGGCGACGGCGTCCGTGACCACGTCGGCCCGCAGCCCGTTGGCATACGCGTCGCGCGCAGTCTGTGCGATGCAGGCGTGCGTCGAGACGCCCGCGATCACCACTCGCCGCGCATCGAGGTTCCGCATGCGCAGGAGCAGGTCGGTGCCGAACCAGGCGCTGTCGCGGGTCTTCTCGACCCGTGTCATCCCGGTCGTGTCCAGCTCGTGGACCACCTCGGTCCCGGGGTCGCCGTGGAACAGGAACCCCTGGTCATCGTCGATCATGTTCAGCGTCCACGTGGAGCGATCCCTGCTGTGCTCGGTCGTCACGAGCAGGATCGGGACCTCTGCCGTACGCGCCGCTTCGGCGAGCGCGGTCACCGAATCCACGATGCCCGCTCGCGCGTCGGCCAGCCCGGAGGCCTCGAGAAAGGCCTCCTGCAGGTCGACCAGCAGCAGTGCGTCACCCATGCCCACGGACAGTACGCCGCCGCTGCACTCGCCTCGCCTCCCGCTTCCCGTCGCCATCGAGCGCCGGTCGAGCGGTGCCGACTCCATCATGACGTCGCCTCCGAGCCCGCCACGGTCCTGCGGAAGGCCTGATCGGCCGGGATCTCCGAGACAGGGGCGATGACGACGTCGTGGACCTTCCAGTCAACGTCCCGCAGCGCTCTGCGCAGCTCCTCGCATCTCTTCCCGGTCACCTCCGCCCCCTCGGCGGGCACCACGAAGACCTCGGCGTGGAAGACGTGCCCCTCGTCCCGCACTCGGCTCACCGCGTCGGCGACCCAGTCCGCCTCCCGCGCCTTCTGCTCGATGTCCCCTATGAGCGGGTGGGGCTCCTTGTCGTCGAAGGTCCGCGCTTCGGCGTCCGTGAGACCCCGGATGGACGAGCGCAGGTTCTTCACGCCGTCGTGGAGGATCGAGACGGAGACCACGAGGGCGGCCACGGAGTCGGCCCACCACAGACCGGCGCCGATGCCGAGCACCCCGACCACGGTGGCGAGGGCCGAGGTCCAGTTGGCCTTGTTCATGTCGGCGTCGGCGTACAGCACCTTGTCGTGCAGCGGCTCGGCGAGCTTCATCTTCGCGCGGCCGATGAAGATGGGCGGAATGTTGGTGACCACCATGACCGCGATCATCAGCCAGCCCGCCCAGAAGGCGTGCCCGAGCACGACGGTCAGCCCCACCGGCGGCCGCTCGACGGTGATGAGCGTGCTCAACGAGTCGACCACCAGGAACACGCCCATACCGAGCAGCGCCGCGGCGGAGACGACGTGCGCGACGCCGATGGAGCGGTGATGGCCGTAGGGATGGCCGCGGTCGGAGCGTTTGCTGATCAGGTGCGCGGCGACGAGGAAGGCGATCGGCGGCAGAAGGGACATCGAGTCCTCGAGCCACGCGGCCTTCATCGCCTGCGACTGCCCGGAGACGAGCGCGACCATGGTCACGGTCACCGCGAGGAAGACGAGGGAGAACCATTCGAGGCGAATGGCGCGGGCGAGCACGCGCTCCTGCTCTTCCGGGAGGGCGTCGCGCCCCGACGGGGAGACCTCCTCGGGGGCGGGCTCGCCGCGCCTGCTCTCGTTCACAGCTCCCCCGTCCTCTTCGCGAGGAAGCGCTCGAGCGAGACCTGCAGGGCGTTCTCGCCCGGCCTGACACCGATCACCATCTTCTGCTTCGATCCATCCTCCGCCCTGACCACCTGGTAAGGACGCGTCGGGGAGATCTTGTCGGACCACGGCGTGTCCGCCGTGAGGCCGCCGATCACGAGATCGAGCTCGTTGTTCTTCATCGTCCGGGCGAGCTCGTTCATGCCTCCGGTGGTCCACTCGACGGTCGCGTCGATGCTCGCTGCATAGTCCGCGATGATGTCCGCTTCGAGGCCACCGACACCGCCGTCATCTGCGATCTCGGTCCATGGGGGGTTCTCCGCGGCGCCGACGAAGAGCCGACCGCCCTCCGCGCGCTCCAAGGTGCCCTGCGAGTCACGGGGCACCGCGTCCGCGCAGCCGGCGGTCGCCAGCACGGCCGAGACGGAGAGCATGAGCGCGGAACGTCTCGTGAGTGTCCGCGACATTGCGAGTCCTCCTCGGGGTCATGCCGTCGTGCGGGAACCCTATATCGTGGGAATCCTCGTGCCGAGCCCGCAGCGCCCGGCGGCCAGGAGCAGAGAGCGGAGGCGAGAACCCAGTGCGGACTCCCCTCCCCCGCGGAGAACTCAGCGAGGTCGTCATGCGCGCTCTGCGGTCCGGAGACACGAGTCCGACTGCGGCCGATGCCCCACCGCCGACCAGCCCTGAGGATGCGCAGATCGCCCTGTGGTCGCTCTTCGCTCTCCACCATCTCGGGTTCGACGACGTCGACGACCGCCTGGAGTGGGACCCCGTGCTCATCTCCCTGCGACGCGAGCTCGAGCACGATTTCGAGCGGTCGCTGCGCGAACGTGCTCCGGCGTTTCCCGAGCCCGATGACTTCGCCGCGGACCTCTTCTCCTTCATCGCGGACCATGACGGCCCCTCGGTCGCCGCCTGGCTGCGCAGCTCCGGTACGACCGAGCACATGCGTGAGTTCCTCCGCCACCGATCGATCTACACGCTGAAGGAATCGGACCACACGATGTGGACGATTCCTCGCCTGTCGCATCGCGTGAAAGCGGCCGTCGTGGAGCTCCAGTACGACGAGTACGGTGCCGGGGACCCGCGGCGGCTGCACGCGCACCTCTTCGCCAGAGGACTCGAGGAGAGCGGTCTGTCCTCCGACTACGGAGCCTTCGTCGACGAGGTGCCGCTTGAGGTGCTTGAGCAGGACAACGCGATGAGCATGCTCGGCCTCAACCGCCGCCTGCGAGCGGCTTCCCTCGGCTTCCTCGCGGCCTTCGAGGCGACCAGCTCGGGTCCGTCGCGCAAGATCGCAGGCGGTCTGGAGCGACTCGGATTCGGATCCGAAGTGATCGCCTACTACACCGAGCACGTCGAGGCCGATGCGGTCCACGAGCAGCTCGCGGTGCGGAACATCTGCGGGACCCTCGTCGAGGAGTCCCCCGACCAGTACGAGAACATCTTCTTCGGAGCGTGGATCTGCCTGGATATGGATGACCGGTACGCGCGGCGCATGCTCTCACAGTGGGCGCCATGAACCCGGGCGCGGAGGAACACGCCCCGCCCGACGTGGTGCTCTGCCCCGGAGGGCCGATGCTCCTGCGCGGAGATCACGTGATCCGCGACGCCGAGGGGAATGAGCACGAGACACCGCGACCAGTCAGCGCCGTATGTATGTGCGGCGGATCAGCCATCAAACCCTGGTGCGACGGCACGCACAAAGCCATCGAGAAGAGGCGAGGACAGCGCACCTCCCGATGAGGGGCCGGTCTGCTTCCATTCTCGGCACGCCACTGCCGACGAAGCCCCTCGGCCGCATCGCTGGTCTTGGTGCTCCAGTAGCTCGCTGCCACCCTTGAACACCTCCGAAGCCAAGGCGTCGCGACCACCAGTTGGGCCCGCCCTGGGGCCCCCGTCCGAGTGCACGATGCAACCGGCCTCTTCGACGCGACTGGAAACGACGTTGTCCTGAAGCGCCTGACTGTCCTTGCCCCGAAAGGCGCCTGCAGTGATGCCGCGGAGGTCGGTCGCGCTACGGTGGAGTATGGGATCGAAACAGATGAAGAGTCTCGCGACCGGGCTCGTCCTCGGCATCGGGGTCGCCGCGGCGACCGTCACCGGACGCAAGACCATGAGCAACCTCAGGACCAGCAGGAGTCACCCTTGGCGGCATCGCCTGTTGGATCTGGGGTCAGCGTTCGTTCAGCGGAAACGCCCGCCAGACGCGATGAGCACGTACCTCGATGGCCTGCACATGTACGCAGACGACACCGGGCGTCAGGTCCACGCGGCTCATTTCTGCATTCACTTGGAACATGATCTGCACCAGTGCGTCATCTTCGACAGAAACTCCCCTGACGCACGCCTCATCGGCATCGAATACATCATCAGCGAAGAGCGGTTCCGGGCCCTGCCTGAGGAGGAGAAGAAGCTCTGGCACAGCCATCACTACGAGATAAAGTCCGGAATATTGACCGCCCCCGGCGTTCCGAAGATCGCCGAGCACGCGTACTTCGAGGACTTGGTGAAGACCTACGGCAAGACGTTCCACACGTGGCAGTACGATCTTCACGACTTTCCCTACGGTGCCCCGCAGTTGATGATGGGATTTACTGCAGACGGCCAGGTGCTGGAATCGCTAGTCCAGGAGCGAGACCGTGAAGTGGGCGTATCGACCAAGCGCAACCGTGAGCATCGCGAAAACATCCCGGTGCCAGCAGTGGCTGAGGGCGCAAATTCTTGGGAGAGTGGACGCGTCATGCAAACGACTCTGCAGGAGACCTCGGTCCAGCGGTAGGGGCTGATGCGCGATCACCCGAGGGTTTCAGGCGAACGGCATCGGGCCGAGGAGTCCGGGCGCATCGAGTCGCTGACGGGGGCCGCGCAATCGTAAGGAGCCCCGCTGGCGGTGAGGTCCGACAGTACGGGCATTCATCCTTGCCCAGGCCAGAAGTGGAGGCCGAAGCGGGAAGCGCGGATCGGAAGCGGCAGGTCATGCTTCGGGCGAGGGCGTCTGCTTGAGGTTCTTGACGGCCGGGCCTTCCAGCACGGTGCCGTCGGCGGAGAAGCGGGAGGCGTGCAGCGGGCAATCCCAGGAGCACTCGGCGTCGTTCCACCTCAGCACGCCGCCCATGTGGGTGCACACGGCCGAGACCCGGCGTGTGTCCCCGTCTACTGTCGAGACGGCCACCGGTCGGCCGTGCTCGCGGCCCACCAGGCCTCGGCCCTCCGCGGGCGGTTGCTTGGGCAGGGGCTTGCGTACGGCGTCCACCCAGCCGGTAGCCATGTTCACGCCGACTTCGGTGCCGTCCTTCGCTCCGGTCAGCAGGTCCGACGGAGTGGTGATCCGGTGCCCCAGGGTCTTGGCCCAGGGGAGGTTGCCGTCGAGGATCTGGGAGGTGATGGCCAGCGCGGCGGCCACGCCGGTCGCCAGCCCCCACTTGTTGTACCCGGTGGCCAGGTACATGTGGCCTCCTCCCCGCGGTAGCCGGCCGATGAACGGGATGTAGTTGGTCGAGCGGTAGTCCTGGGCGGACCACGTATGGGTGCGCTCGGCGCCGGGATAGTGCTGCTGGGCCCAGGATTCAAGGTCCTCGACGGCCCCTCGCGGCGAGTACGCGCGGCCGACCGCGTGGTCGTTGCCGCCGATCAGTAGCTGTTCTTCGTCAGGCAGGGGGACGCCGCGCAGGGTCCGGGTGGGTGAGTCCGCGCTGATGTACATCCCCTTGGGGATGGCCGTCCCGGCCGGTACGCGGTAGGTCAGGCCATATGAGCGGTTGCCGCTGAGCTTGGCAAAGTAGGCGCCGCGGTCCAGGATCGGGGTGCCGGTGGCCAGCACCAGACGGTCCCCGCGGACACTCCCGTGGTCGGTATGGACCTCCACCGGTGAACGGTAGCCCGCGCCGGTCACGCGCACCCCTTCGATGAGCTCGCCTCCGCGCTCGTGCAGTTCGGCGGCCAGCGCGCCGAGGACGTCCATGGAGTTGATCTGGGCCTGGCCGGCCAGGGCGATCGCCCCGCTGACGTTGAAGGGCAGCTCAGTCTCCCGAGCCCAGGTGACCGGCAGCCCGGCGGTGGCGCACGCCTGCTGCTCCTGGCGGACCATCTGCACGCCCTGCGCGGTGGTGGCGTAGGTGTAGGCGCTGCGGCGTTGATAGTCGATGCCCTTCTCGTCAAGGTAGCGCAGCAGCCAGGCCTGCCCTTCGCGGTTGGCATCGACGTAGGCGCGCAGCACGGTGTCGGGCTGGTGTCTGCTGATCTGGGAGAGCACAGTGCCCTGCAGCAGCGACACCTTCCCGGTCGTGTTGCCGGTGGTCACCGCACCGGCCGAGCGAGCCTCCAGAACGGCCACGTGCTGCCCAGCGCGAGCAAGCAGCACCGCGGTGGTCAGCCCGGTCAATCCGGCGCCGACGACGACCGTGTCGTACTCGGCACCGGGGGTGAAGCCGCCGCCCGTAGCGGAGGGAAGCTGAGAGGTATCACGCCAGACCGATAACATGGTTCCGCCTTCCGAGGGCGTCTTCCGAGACGCGGTCGCGCCCCGTCGCTTCCGCCCATCGTGCAGGCAGCAGCCAGGGATGTCCACGATCGGAGGACGTCGAGCAACCGGACGGCCGGGGGTCTGCGGCGATCCCGGCTCCGCCCGTTAGCGAGGGCCACGGTGGCAGCCAGGCCCGGCACACGGGTCAGCACCACGGACGGGGCCGGTGCGGCCGCCCATGGGCGCGATGCCCACCGGCCGCCGGAAGAGGCAAGACTCGCCTGCCGCATCAAAGCTGTCCCGCTGGGGCATTTCTCCATCGACACTCTGCGCGGGACCCGGTCACGGTTCCCAGCAGGGTGCCGCGCAGCAGCCCTGCCTCGTTGCCGGGGGACGGCATCGTTCGGTCGAGAATTATTCTCCGGCCGATCCGCGCGACGGTGAGGCGGTGACTCAGGAGATCGTCCAAGCACTGGCAACGGCGCTGCTCAACGTGTTCGTGGCCGTGCTACGGGTACTGGAGGCGGACCTGACTCGATCTGGGCGGGAACGCGGGGGCGGGTCCGGAGTCGACCACCTTGCTAGCCTCGGGCTTTCATCGTTGAGGTGTCCGAGGGGTGGTCGTAGACGCGGAAAGGTGCTCCTGACCTGGAAGAATAGGGCTTGCTTAGGGTCCAATTCTCCAAGGTCGAAGGAGCACCTTCAGGGTGAACACTACCGGGTTGTATCCGCGGGTGCAGGTTGATGTCGCACCGAGTGCGGCGGTGGGGCAGGCGGGTGGGGTGCTGCTGACCGAGACGGTCCGCGCCACCGGCCTGGACCGGGCCCTGTCGCAAGCGCTGGGACCGTGGCGGCGCCCGTTGGCGCAGCATGATCCAGGCAAGATCCTGCTCGACCTCGCGCTGACACTGGCTGTGGGCGGGGACTGCCTGGCCGACGTCGCCGCGGTGCGGGCCGAGCCGGACGTCTACGGTCAGGTGGCCTCGGATCCCACGATCTCTCGCCTGCTCGCGCTCCTGGCCAGCGATGTCGATGCTGCCGAACGCGCGATCAACACCGCCCGGCGCCGCGCCCGCGAGGCGGCGTGGGCTCGGGCCGGCAGCCATGCCCCGAGCCATCACGTCACCGCGAAGAACCCGCTGGTCATCGATCTCGACGCCACCCTCGTGACAGCTCATAGCGAGAAGGAGAACGCACGAGCGACGTTCAAGAAGGGATTCGGGTTCCATCCCCTGCTGGCCTTCGCCGACCACGGCAAAGGCAGTGGTGGGGAGATGCTGACCTGCCTGCTCCGGCCCGGGAACGCGGGCTCCAACACGGCTGCTGACCACAAGACCGTGATCAGACAGGCGCTGGTCCAAGTAGGGCTGGGGCCCAGGCCGGGGAAGAAGGTGCTGATGAAGCGCCCTGGGTTTCGTTCCGTGGTTAGGCGGGCGCGGTCGTCGTGGGGTGAGTGTAGGACGCTTCGACCGCTGCGGGGGTGCGGTAGTCGAGAGTTTCATGCAGTCGGGACGTGTTC
>NZ_JAKRMO010000021.1:0-59795 GCF_022346485.1 Brachybacterium sp. ACRRE
GCCCTCGAGCGCCTCGCCGCCCAGACCGCCCCCGCCCGCGACGCCCGCGCGAGCCTGGAGGGCGACGGCGGCACGCTGGGCCTGATCGCCGAGGTCAAGCGACGCAGCCCCTCGAAGGGCGACCTCGCCGAGATCGCCGATCCCGCCGCACTCGCCCGCATCTACGCGGGCGCCGGCGCGAGCGCGATCAGCGTCCTCACCGAGCAGCGCCGCTTCGGCGGCAGCCTCGCCGACCTCGACGCGGTCCGCGAGACCGTCGACGTCCCCGTGCTGCGCAAGGACTTCACCGTCGAGGACTACCAGGTGCTCGAGGCGCGCGCCCACGGGGCGGACCTCGTGCTGCTCATCGTCGCGGCCCTCGACGACGCCCTCCTGAAGGACCTGCACGACCTCACCCGCGAGCTCGGCATGCAGGCCCTCGTGGAGACCCACACCGCCGCGGAGCTCGAGCGCGCCCTCGCCCTGGACCCCGCCATCGTGGGCGTGAACGCACGCGACCTCACCACCCTCGACGTGCACCTGGACCGGGCGACCGCCCTGCTCGGCGACATCCCCTCCGGGATCCTCGCGATCGGGGAGTCCGCCGTCGCCTCGGTCGCCGACGTCGAGTCCTACGCCCGCGCCGGGGCCGACGCCGTGCTGGTCGGCGAGGCCCTCGTGACGGGGCCCGACCCCCGCCGCGGCGTCGAGGAGTTCCGGTCCGTGCGCCGCGTCGGCCGCGTGGGCCGCGCCGGCGGGGACGACGCGAGCGGCGTCGGCACGAGCACCACGACCACGACCCCCGGAGGCGACGCATGAGCGAGAACCTGTTCCCGCGCCCCGACACCCCGCTGCGCAGCGAGGCCGGCCCCTACTTCGGCGACTTCGGCGGGCGCTTCCTGCCCGAGGCGCTCGTGCCCGCGCTCGACGAGATCCGCGAGGCCTACGAGAAGGCGATCGTCGATCCCGACTTCGTCGCCGAGCTCCAGCGCCTCTCCCGCGAGTACACCGGACGTCCGTCCCTGCTCAGCGACGCGCCGCGGTTCTCCGCCCTCGCCGGCGGCGCCCGCGTGCTGCTCAAGCGCGAGGACCTCAACCACACCGGCAGCCACAAGATCAACAACGTGCTGGGCCAGGCCCTGCTCACCCAGCGCATGGGCAAGACCCGCGTGATCGCCGAGACCGGCGCCGGCCAGCACGGCGTCGCGACCGCCACGGCCGCTGCCCTGTTCGGCCTGGACTGCACGATCTACATGGGAGAGGAGGACACCGAGCGCCAGGCGCTGAACGTGGCGCGCATGCGCCTGCTGGGCGCCGAGGTCGTCCCGGTGACCCATGGCTCGCGCACCCTCAAGGACGCGATCAACGAGGCCTTCCGCGACTGGGTCACGAACGTCGAGACCACCCACTACCTGCTGGGCACCGTCGCCGGACCCCACCCGTTCCCGGTGATGGTCCGCGACTTCCACCGCGTGATCGGCGAGGAGGCCCGCGAGCAGGTCCTCGAGCGCACGGGCGCCCTGCCCGACGCCGTCGTCGCCTGCGTGGGCGGCGGCTCGAACGCCATGGGCATCTTCCACGCCTTCCTCGACGACGCCGACGTCCGGCTGATCGGGTGCGAGGCCGGCGGGGACGGCGTGGCCACCGGCCGCCACAGCGCGACCATCGGCGGCGGCAGCCCGGGCGTCCTCCACGGCGCCCGCAGCTTCGTCATGCAGGACGAGGACGGCCAGACCATCCCCTCCCACTCGGTGAGCGCCGGCCTGGACTACCCGAGCGTCGGCCCCGAGCACGCGTGGCTCGCCGACATCGGCCGCGCCGAGTACCGCGCGATCGACGACGACGCGGCGATGGACGCCTTCGCCCTGCTCTCGATGACCGAGGGCATCATGCCCGCGCTCGAATCCGCGCACGCCCTGGCCGGGGCGCTCGCGCTGGGCCGCGAGCTCGGCGAGGGCTCCACCCTCCTGGTGAGCCTCTCGGGACGCGGCGACAAGGACGTGGACACCGCCTCCCGCTGGTTCGGGCTCCTGGACGAGACCTCCGACGGGTCCGACGGGACCGACGGGTCCGCCGGCGCCGCCGCTCCTCGCGGAGACCTCGCCGCCCTGCGCGACCTCGCCCGCAGCACCCTGCCCACCGACCGCGCCGCCGGTCCGGAGACCGCCGGCCCGGAGACCGCAGGTACGGAGACCGCCGCCGCAGTCGATCCCGCGACGCCCCTCACCGAGGAGGAGACCCGATGAGCACCACCGCGCGGCTGCGCGCCGGAGACGTCCTGGAGCGCACGCGCGCGGAGGGCCGCCCCGCGCTCGTCGGCTACCTGCCCGTCGGCTTCCCCGACCAGGAGCGCTGCATCCAGGCGGCGCGCACCCTGGTGGACAACGGCGTCGACATCCTCGAGCTGGGACTGCCCTACTCCGACCCCGTGATGGACGGGCCCGTCATCCAGCAGGCCGCGACCGCGGCGCTGGCCGGCGGCACCCGCACCCACCACGTCCTCGAGGCCGTTGAGGCGCTGCGGGGGAGCGGCGCGGCCGTCCTGGTGATGACCTACTGGAACCCCGTCCTCGCGCAGGGCGTCCCCTCCTTCGCGCATCGTCTCGCCGCCGCGGGCGGCGCCGGGCTCATCACCCCCGACCTCATCCCGGACGAGGCGGGGGACTGGCTCACCGCGAGTGAGGAGGAGGGCCTGGACCGCGTGTTCCTCGTGGCCCCGAGCTCCCCGCGCGAGCGCCTCACGCACGTCGTCTCCCACGCCTCCGGCTTCGTGTACGCCGCCTCGACCATGGGCGTGACAGGCACCCGCGACTCCGTCGGGGAGGCCACCCGGGGGCTCGTCGAGCGCACTCGCGCCGCCGGCGCCCGCAACGTCTGCGTCGGCCTCGGCGTCTCCACCGGGATCCAGGCGGCGGAGGTCGGCGCCTACGCCGACGGCGTCATCGTCGGCTCGGCCTTCGTCAAGGCGCTCATGGAGGACCTCGCCGCGGCGGCAGCCGACGGCGCGGCCCCCGGGACGGAGCCCTCTGTCGAGGCGGCCGTCCCCATGCCACGGCTCGCGGCGAAGGCGCGGGAGCTGCGCGAGGGCGTCGAGAGCGCCCGGAGCGGAGCGCGCGCATGATCCTCGCCGACATCCCCAGCCCCACGATCTCCGCGATCCATCTGGGCCCGCTCGAGATCCACTTCTATGCCCTGTGCATCCTCGCGGGCATCGGCGTCGCCCTCTGGTGGGCCACCAAGCGGTGGGAGTCCCGCGGCGGCAAGGGCGAGGACATGTTCGACATCGTCTTCGCCGCCGTCGTCGCCGGCATCATCGGTGCGCGCATCTGGCACGTGCTCTCCTCTCCCGCGCCCTACTTCGGAGCCGACGGCAACCTCCTGGACGTGCTCAAGATCTGGCAGGGCGGCCTCGCGATCTACGGCGCCGTCGCCGGCGGGGCCGTGGCCGTGTGGTTCATGGCCCGCCGCAAGGGGATCTCCTTCGTCGCGCTCGCGGACACGATCGCGCCGACGCTCATGGTCGCGCAGGCCATCGGACGCCTGGGCAACTGGTTCAACCAGGAGCTCTACGGCCCGCGGACGACCCTGCCCTGGGGACTGGACATCTCCTGCGTCCAGAACGGCGGGACCATCCCCGGGTGCGTGCCGGGCACCTACCACCCGACGTTCCTCTACGAGCTGCTGTGGAACCTCATCGGCGTGGTCGTGCTGCTCGCGATCGCGAAGCGCCTGCAGCTGGGCGGGGGCCGCGTGTTCTGGCTCTACGCCGCGATCTACTCGGCGGGCCGCGCCTGGATCGACGCCATGCGCACCGAGCCCGTCGCGATGATCGGTCCGCTGCGCATCCACACCGTGCTGGCCCTCGTCGTCCTCGTGATCGCGATCGTCGTGCTCGTGGTGCTCACCCGGCGCCGGCGTGCGCGCGGGGGAGAGGTCCTCGCGGCCGACGGCTCGTGGACCCTGCCCGCAGGGTCCACGGCGGGCACGGCGGCCTCCGCGGATGGGCCGACCCCTGAGGCGTCGCCCGCCCCCGCCGACCCGTCCTCCGCCGAGGGCGCCGACGGCGCGGACCGCTCCGCCCCCCGCAGCGCGCCGCGCGGCCGCCGCCGACGCGGCGACTGACGGCCCGCGGAGACGGACCGCGCGCACCGGCCCGCTCCGCGCGTCGGCCGACACCGCGCGCCGCCGGGACGCGCACCTGGCGGACCGCCGTCTCACGATGCGACTGCTGAGATTTCGCACGGCGGACGCAGGCAGTAGCCTGTCCCGACGGCAATCGGGGCCCCGGGTGGCTCCCTGCTCTCCGGGACCCGCGTCACGGCCCCTCTGCGGGCCACGGTCCACAGCACCGGCCCCGGAAGGAACGCCCATGATCCCCCTGCGTTCGCGGTTCTCCGCGCAGCCACCGGCCACCGGCCTGTACAGCCCCGAGGACGAGCACGACGCCTGCGGCGTCGCCATGATCGCCACCACGCGCCGCGCCCCCGGGCACGACATCATCGAGCACGCCCTCACGGCGCTCGAGAACCTCGACCACCGCGGAGCCGTCGGCGCCGAGGAGACCACGGGCGACGGCGCCGGGATCCTCCTGCAGGTGCCCCACCGCTTCCTCGCCGACGCGGCGGCCGAGACCGGCGCCGCGCTCCCCGCGCCGGGCGCCTACGCCGTCGGCCAGGCCTTCCTCGCCCAGGATCCCGAGGCGCGCGCCCTCGAGGTGGAGCGCGTCGAGCGCATCGCGGAGGACGAGGGCCTGCGCGTGATCATGTGGCGCGACGTGCCCGTCGTCGACGGCCTCGTCGGCCCCAGCGCCCGCGCCGCGCAGCCGCACTTCGCACAGGTCGTCCTCGAGGACGCCGCGCACGAGCGCACGGGCCTGGATCTCGAGCGGGCCGCCTTCGCCGTGCGCCGCCGGGTCGAGCACTCCACGGGCGCCTACTTCGCGAGCCTGTCCACGCGCACCCTGGTCTACAAGGGCATGCTCACCACCACGCAGCTCGGAGAGTTCTACCCCGACCTGCGCGATCCGCGCCTCGAGTCGACCGTGGCGATCGTCCACTCGCGCTTCTCGACCAACACCTTCCCGGCCTGGCCGCTCGCGCACCCCTTCCGGATGCTCGCCCACAACGGCGAGATCAACACCGTGGTCGGCAACCGCAACCGACTGCGCGCGGCAGAGGGGCGCCTGGCCTCGCCCCTGTTCGGCGAGGACCTGGGCCGCCTGCTGCCCGTGAACTCGCCCGGGGCCTCGGACTCCGCGAGCCTCGACGAGGCCCTCGAGCTGCTGAACCTCGCCGGCCGCTCCGTGCCCCACGCGATGATGATGCTGGTCCCGGAGCCCTGGGAGAACGACACCTCGATGGACCCCGACCTGCGGGCGTTCTACGAGTTCCACGCGATGATCCAGGAGCCCTGGGACGGCCCCGCCGCGCTCGTCTTCAGCGACGGCGACATGGTCGGCGCGAAGCTCGACCGCAACGGCCTGCGCCCCCTGCGCTACTGGGTGAGCGACGAGGGCCTCGTGGTCCTCGGCTCCGAGGCCGGCATGATCGAGATGGAGCCCGAGCGCGTCGCGCGCAAGGGGCGCGTCGCCCCCGGCGAGATGTTCGCCGTCGACCTGGTCGGCGGCCGCGTGCTCACCTCGCAGGAGGTCAAGGACGAGGTCGTCGCGAGCAGGCCCTGGCGGCGCTGGCTCTCCGAGCAGAAGGTCGACATCGCCGATCTGCCGCAGCGCGAGCCGATCTGGCACTCGCGCTCCTCCGTGGTGCGCCGCCAGCAGACCTTCGGGTACTCCGAGGAGGAGCTGCGCATCCTGCTCGGCCCGATGGCGGCCAAGGGCGCCGAGCCCATCGGCGCGATGGGCACCGACACCCCCACGGCCGTGCTCTCGGACCGCCCCCGCCTGCTCTTCGACTACTTCACCCAGCAGTTCGCCCAGGTCACGAACCCGCCGCTCGACTCGATCCGCGAGGCAGTGGTCACCAGCCTGGGCGTCGCGATCGGCGAGTCGCGCAACCTGCTGGACGCGACCGCGCTGCACGCGCGCCAGCTGTCCCTGCCCGCGCCGGTCATCGACAACGAGCAGCTGGCCCGGATCCTCACCATCGACTCCGATCCCGGGACCGCGGACTTCCACACCACCCGCCTGCGCGGCCTCTACCGCGTGAGCGGGGGAGCCGCCGCTCTCGAGGAGCGGATCCAGGAGATCTGCGAGGAGGCGGTGCGCGCGATCGACGACGGCGCGACCTTCCTCGTGCTCTCCGACCGCGACTCCAACGCGGAGCTCGCCCCGATCCCCTCGCTGCTGCTCACGAGCGCCGTCCAGCACCACCTCATCCGCACCGGCCGACGCACCCGCGCGGCCCTCCTGGTCGAGGCGGGCGACGTGCGCGAGGTCCACCACGTCGCGCTGCTCATCGCCTACGGCGCGAGCGCCGTGAACCCCTATCTCGCCATGGAGAGCGCCGAGGACCTCGTCAGCCGCGGCGTCGTCGGCGACATCAGCGGCGAGCAGGCGGTCGCGAACCTCCTCCAGGCCCTCGCCAAGGGCGTCCTGAAGATCATGTCGAAGATGGGCATCTCGACGGTCGCCTCCTACCGCGGCAGCCAGCTCTTCGAGGCCGTGGGCCTCTCGCGCGAGCTCGTCGAGCGGTTCTTCCCGGGCACCACCAGCCGCATCGACGGCATCGGGCTCGACGTCATCGCCGAGGAGAACGCCTCCCGTCACGCCCTCGCCTATCCGCGCGACGGCCTGCGCAACGCGCACCGCCGCCTCGACGTCGGCGGCGAGTACCAGTGGCGCCGCGAGGGGCCGCCGCACCTGTTCACCCCCGAGACGGTGTTCCGCCTCCAGCACTCCACGCGCTCGCGGCAGTACGAGGAGTTCCGCCGCTACACCGAGCTCGTGGACGACCAGTCCACGCAGCTGATGACCCTGCGCGGCCTCATGCGCCTGCGCACCGACGAGGCCTCCCCGGTGCCGCTGGAGGAGGTCGAGCCGGTCTCCTCGATCGTCACGCGCTTCATGACCGGCGCCATGAGCTACGGCTCGATCTCCCGGGAGGCCCACGAGACGCTCGCGATCGCCATGAACCGCCTGGGCGGCATGTCGAACTCGGGGGAGGGCGGCGAGGAGCCCGACCGCCTCCACGACCCGGAGCGCAACAGCGCCATCAAGCAGATCGCCTCAGGCCGCTTCGGCGTGACCAGCGAGTACCTGACCTTCGCGCGCGACATCCAGATCAAGATGGCGCAGGGCGCGAAGCCCGGCGAGGGCGGCCAGCTGCCCCCGGAGAAGGTCTACCCGTGGATCGCCCGCACCAGGCACTCGACGCCCGGCATCGGCCTGATCTCCCCGCCGCCGCACCACGACATCTACTCGATCGAGGACCTCGCCCAGCTCATCCACGACGCGAAGTCCGCGAACCCCGCGGCCCGCGTCCACGTGAAGCTCGTGTCCCGCTTCGGCGTCGGCACGGTCGCCGCCGGCGTCTCCAAGGCCCACGCCGACGTCGTCCTCGTCTCCGGGCACGACGGCGGAACCGGCGCGAGCCCCCTGAACTCCCTCAAGCACGCGGGCACCCCCTGGGAGCTCGGCCTCGCCGAGACCCAGCAGACCCTGCTGCTCAACGGGCTGCGGGACCGCATCACCGTGCAGGTGGACGGCCAGATGAAGACCGGGCGCGACGTCATCATCGGCGCGCTCCTGGGGGCCGAGGAGTTCGGCTTCGCGACCGCCCCGCTCGTGGTCTCCGGCTGCATCATGATGCGCGTGTGCCACCTGGACACCTGCCCCGTGGGCGTGGCCACACAGAACCCCGAGCTGCGCGCCCGCTTCACCGGGCAGGCCGACTTCGTGGTCACCTTCTTCGAGTACATCGCCGAGCAGGTCCGCGAGCACCTCGCCTCCCTCGGCCTGCGCTCGCTCGACGAGGCCGTCGGCCGCATCGACCTGCTCGACGTCGAGGACGCCCGCCGCCACTTCAAGCAGCAGGGCCTCGACCTCGCGCCGGTGCTCGCCGCCCCCGAGGTCTTCGCGGGCGACCACGTGCGCCGCATGCGCGGCCAGGACCACTCCCTGGAGAAGGCGGCCGACATCCCCTGGATCGCCGCCGCCGAGCCCGCGCTCGAGCGCGGCGAGGCCGTCGTCATCCGCGACCGCGTCCGCAACATCCAGCGCACCGTCGGCACCCAGCTGGGGCACGAGGTCACCCGGCGCCACCGCGCCGAGGGCCTGCCCGAGGACACCATCCGCCTCGAGCTCGAGGGCACCGGCGGGCAGTCGCTCGGCGCCTTCCTGCCGCGCGGCATCACCATGGAGCTCACGGGCGACGCCAACGACTACGTCGCCAAGGGCCTCTCCGGCGGCGTGCTCGCGATCGGCCACGGCGAGGGCACCCCGTCGTCGCTGACCTCCGCGACCATCGCCGGCAACACCTGCGGCTACGGCGCGACCAGCGGCAAGCTGTTCCTCGCCGGCGCCGCGGGGGAGCGCTTCGGCGTGCGCAACTCCGGCGCCACGATGGTGGTCGAGGGCATCGGCGACCACGGCGCCGAGTACATGACCGGCGGCGCCGTCGTCATCCTCGGCGCGACCGGCAGGAACCTCGGCGCCGGCATGAGCGGCGGCACCCTGTTCGTCCTCGACCTCGACGAGAGCGACCTCAACCCCGCCGACGCCCCGACCTTCGAGATCACGCCCGTGCGCGAGGACCACCGCGAGTTCGTGCTCGAGGCCGTGCGCGAGCACGCCCGGCGCACCGGCTCCGACCGGGCCCACGCGCTCCTGGCGGACGAGGACGACCTGATCTCGCGCCTCGTCGAGATCGCCCCCCGCGCGTTCCTGCGCGTCACCGAGATCCGAGACCGCGCCCAGGAGGCCGGCATCGACCCCGATTCCCACGAGGTGTGGAACGAGATCCTGGAGGGTTCCCATGGCTGATCCCCGCGGCTTCCTGAAGACCCGCGACCGCGAGCTGCCCGCGCGTCGTCCCGTGCCCCTGCGCCTCATGGACTGGCGCGAGGTCTACGAGTCCCGCGAGCAGGGGCGGCTCGGCGTCGTCTCCCGCCAGGCGGGCCGCTGCATGGACTGCGGCATCGCCTTCTGCCACCAGGGCTGCCCGCTGGGCAACCTCATCCCCGAGTGGAACGAGCTGGTCTACCGCGAGGACTGGCGGGACGCCTCCGAGCGCCTGCACGCGACCAACAACTTCCCCGAGTTCACCGGGCGCGCCTGCCCCGCGCCCTGCGAGTCCAGCTGCGTGCTCGGCATCAACCAGCCGCCCGTGACCATCAAGAACATCGAGGTCTCGATCATCGATCGCGCCTTCGACGAGGGCTGGGTGACGCCCCAGGAGCCCGAGCGGCAGACCGGTCGCTCGGTCGCCGTGGTCGGCTCCGGGCCCGCGGGCCTCGCCGCCGCGCAGCAGCTCACGCGCGCCGGCCACTCCGTGGTCGTCCTCGAGCGCGACGACCGCATCGGCGGGCTCCTGCGCTACGGCATCCCCGAGTTCAAGCTCGAGAAGCGCCACGTGGACCGCCGCCTCGAGCAGATGCGCGCCGAGGGCACCCGCTTCCGCACCGGTGTGGACGTGGGCGGCAGCGGCGAGGGCGCGATCAGCATGGAGCAGCTGCGCCGCCGCTTCGACGCGGTGGTGCTCGCGACCGGTTCGCAGATCCCGCGCGAGCTGCCCGTGCCCGGCCGCGAGGCCGCGGGCATCCACCCCGCCATGGAGTACCTCACGCAGGCGAACCGCCGGGTCGAGGGCGACGAGGTCGCCGACCAGATCAGCGCCGAGGGCAAGGACGTCATCGTCATCGGCGGCGGCGACACCGGCGCCGACTGCCTGGGCACCGCCCTGCGCCAGGGCGCCCGCTCCGTCACCACGCTCGCGATCGGCTACCAGCCGCCCACCGAGCGCGACGAGGCCCACCCCTGGCCCACGCACCCCGTGCTCTTCGAGGTCTCCGGCTCCCACGAGGAGGGGGGCGAGCGCAGCTACCTCGCCTCCACGACCGGCTTCGAGGTCGGCGAGGACGGCGAGGTCACCGGCATCCGGGTGGCGCGCACGAGCGTCCAGGACGGCCGCCGCGTCCCCACGCCGGGCACCGAGAAGGTGCTGCCCGCCCAGCTCGTGCTCATCGCGATGGGCTTCACCGGCCCGCGCCGCGAGGGCGCGCTCGAGCAGGCCGACGTCGAGCTCGACGACCGCGGCAGCATCGTGCACGACGAGTCCTGGCGCACGAGCGCCGACGGCGTGTTCACCGCGGGCGACTGCGCCCGCGGGCAGAGCCTCATCGTCTGGGCGATCGCCGAGGGCCGCTCCTGCGCGGCCGCCGTGGACGCCCACCTGATGGGATCCACGGCCCTCCCGCAGCCCGTCGAGCCCCACGCCCGGGCCCTCTCCGTCTGAGCCGGAGGCGGGCGGCCGCCGGTCGTCGCCGGCCGCCCGCCGTTCTGCGACCGGTGGCCGGTCGCCCTGCCCGGCTCCGCCGCGCGGACAGTACACTGGACGGCGACGGATCACAGCGGTGCGACCCGTGGCAGCGCGTTGCCCGGATGCACCCCGCTGCGACGGGGATGCGCGCCCCCACACACCTCCGATAGATGGGTTGACATGCGAAAAGCCAAGATCGTCTGCACACTGGGCCCGGCGACGAGCTCGTATGAGCAGATCCGCACGCTGATCGACGCCGGGATGAACGTGGCCAGGATGAACCTGAGCCACGGCACCCACGACGACCACGAGAAGGTCTACGCGAACATCCGCCGCGCAGCCGATGACCTGGGACGCAACGTCGCGGTCCTCGTCGACCTCCAGGGACCCAAGATCCGGCTCGGGAACTTCGCGGACGGCCCCCACCAGCTCGCCGTGGGCGACGAGTTCACCATCACCACCGAGGACGTCGAGGGCACCAAGGAGCGCGTCTCCACGACCTTCAAGGGCCTGCCCGGCGACTGCCGCCCGGGCGACGTCCTCCTCATCGACGACGGCAAGGTGTCGGTGCGCGTGACCGACGTGTCCGACACCGAGGTGCGCACCGTCGTCGAGGTCCCCGGCCCCGTCTCCAACCACAAGGGCATCAACCTGCCCGGCGTGGCCGTCTCGGTCCCCGCCATGAGCGAGAAGGACATCAACGACCTGCGCTGGGGCCTGAACCTCGGCGCCGATCTGATCGCCCTGTCCTTCGTGCGCGACGCGCACGACATGGACGACGTCCTGCGGATCATGCAGGAGGAGGGGCGCCGCGTCCCGGTCATCGCCAAGATCGAGAAGCCCCAGGCCGTGCGCGCGCTGCGCGCGATCGTCGGCGCCTTCGACGGCATCATGGTCGCCCGCGGCGACCTCGGCGTCGAGCTGCCGCTCGAGCAGGTCCCGCTCGTGCAGAAGCGCGCGATCGAGCTGGCACGCCGCAACGCCAAGCCCGTCATCGTGGCCACCCAGGTGCTCGAGTCGATGATCGAGAGCCCGCGCCCCACCCGCGCCGAGGCCTCGGACTGCGCCAACGCCATCCTCGACGGGGCCGACGCGGTCATGCTCTCGGGCGAGACCAGCGTGGGCAAGTACCCCTTCGAGGCCGTGCGGACCATGGCGCGCATCGTCACCAACACGGAGGAGAACGGCGCCGACCGCATCCTCCCGCTGGGCACCATCCCGCACACCCGCGGCGGCGCCATCACCCGCGCGGCGGCGGAGATCGGCAGCCAGCTGTCCGCCCAGTACCTGGTGACCTTCACCGAGTCCGGGGACACCGCGCGCCGCCTCGCGCGCCTGCGCCCGTCCATCCCCCTGCTCGCCCTCACCCCCTACGAGCACGTGCGCCATCAGCTCGCGCTCTCCTGGGGCATCGAGGCGCACCTCGTGCCGATGCAGAAGAACACGGACGAGATGGTCCTCGTCGTCGACGAGCTGCTGCGCGAGCACAAGGGACTGCAGAAGAACGACCTGGTGATCGTCGCCGCCGGCTCGCCCCCCGGCGTCCACGGCTCGACGAACACCCTGCGCGTGCACCGCATCGGCGACCTCGACGGCGCCGAGTCCGCGCGGATCGAGGCCGACCGCATCGCCGCCGGCACCCAGGAGTCCTGAGACCCCGGGGCACCGGCGGCACCCGCGGGGCGTCCGGCCGCACCCCGGGCGCCCCGCGACCGGAGGCGCATCCGTCGCGCAGCACGAAGGGCCCCGTTCCCGGATCCGATGCTCGGATCCGGGAACGGGGCCCTTCCGCGTCCTCGTGTACCGGGTGCGGGACTCGAACCCGCACGCCCTTGCGGACAGCGCATTTTGAGTGCGCCGCGTCTACCATTCCGCCAACCCGGCGCGCCCGCGGGGGAGAGGGGCATGGGAGCTCCCGTGACCCTGCTCGCCGTGCGGACCCGCGTGACCGCTCACGACGGGCCCTCGCGGGACAGCTGGTCTAGGATAACGCGTGTGCGACGCGCGCCGAGCGGGCGTCGCGACCGCATGCATCAGCGCTCCGGCCAGCACCGGAGCGAGCCACAGGAAGTGAGCGCGTACCCCATGAACGATGTCACCCCCGACGAGGTCCCCCTCGATCTCGATGCCAAGGCTCCCGAGGAGGAGGCCCCTGCGAAGGGCCGTCGCACCGCCGTCGTCGCGGAGGACGAGAGCCTGATCCGGATGGACATCGTCGAGACCCTCACCGAGGCCGGCTTCGACGTCGTGGCGGCCGTGGGCGACGGTGTGAGCGCCGTCGAGAAGACCCGCGAGCTGCGTCCCGACATCGTCGTGCTCGACGTGAAGATGCCCAAGGCCGACGGCGTCACCGCCGCCGAGAAGATCGGCGAGGACAGCCTCGCGCCGGTCGTCATGCTCACCGCCTTCTCGCAGGGCGAGCTCGTCGAGCGCGCGCGCGACGCGGGCGCCATGGCCTACGTCGTCAAGCCCTTCACCGCGGCCGATCTGCTGCCGGCGATCGAGATCGCGATCTCCCGCCACGCGCAGATCGTCGAGCTCGAGAACGAGATCGAGGATCTCGGCGAGCGCTTCGAGACCCGCAAGCGCGTGGACCGCGCGAAGGGCCTCCTGCAGTCCAACATGGGGCTGAGCGAGCCCGAGGCCTTCCGCTGGATCCAGAAGACGTCCATGGATCGTCGTCTGACCATGCGCGAGGTCGCCGACGCCGTCGTCGATCAGCTCGGCGGGCGCGGGAAGGACTGACGAGGTCCTCACGGTCCGCCGTCCGCGGCGGTCCGTGACCCCTCCTGCTCGCCCACGACCCCGCAGCCCGAGTCGCGAGAGAGGCCGCCGCATGAGCATCTCCCGGCGCGCCCTCGCGCGCTCGCTCGTCGCGGGCGCCCTCGGCACGACCGTCCTCGCCGGCTGCAGGATCGGGCCCCTGGGCCGGGGCGATGCGACGACGCCCGCCGCGGGCGACCCCTCCGAGTCCGTGCCGGACGAGCCCCTGCGGATCGGCGCGATCCTCACCACCGCCGGTCCCGTCGGCCAGACGCATCCACAGGTGATCGCCGCGATCAACCAGGCGATGCGCGAGATCAACTACGACGGCGGCGTGTTCGGGCGCGAGGTGGAGCTGATCGAGCCGCGCATCGTCGAGTCGGCCGACGACGACCTCGGCGCGATCGCCGAGGAGCTCGCTGCCGCCAAGGCCTCCGCTCTCGTGCTGTCCGTGGACGACGCCCAGCTCGCGAAGCACCTCGCGGCGATCGCCGACACCGGGATGGCGCTGGTCTCGCCGACCTCCAGCTCCACGCGCGTGCGCTCGGGCTCCGCCGGCTCCGGTCTGCTGACCCGCCTGGCGCCGACGCAGGAGGCGATCGCGCGCCACCTCGTGGAGGAGTCCGTGGGCCTGCACCCCCAGAAGGGCGGCGCACCGGGCACGATCGCGTTCCTGGGCACGAAGGACGAGGCGTCGGAGAACCTCCGCGACCAGCTCACCACCCAGGGCCGGCCCCGCGGGGCGAAGCTCGTGCTCGAGGGGACCTACCCCTTCGGGAAGCTCGGCGACGCGAAGGCCTGGGCGAAGAAGATCGCGAAGGCGAAGCCCGCGATGCTCGTGCTCACGGGCGGCGAGGAGACCGGGACCCTGCTCGGCGCCCTCCACGACGAGCTCGCCGACGACCAGGGCCGGCCCCGCTTCGACATCGCCGTGCGTCTTCCGGGCCTCGGAGCCCGCGACCACGCGGGCGAGCACCTGCCGAAGGAGGCGCTCGAGGGGGCGCAGGCGATCCAGGCCGGTGGCGACGTCTCCGAGACCTTCCGCCTGATGATGCTCAACGCGGACTCGGACCTGGTCGAGCTCGGGCCGCCCGCCATGGGCGCCGCCACCCAGGCCTTCGACGCCGTGGCGCTCATCTGCCTCGCGGCGCAGCAGGCGCTCTCCCTCGAGGGGACGACGATCGCCGCCGCCATCCCGGATCTGCTCGTGGGGGAGACCGAGTGCGCCGACGTCAGCGAGTGCGTCGAGCGGCTCCGCGCGAGCCTGCAGTACGACGAGACCGCCTCGATCGCCTACGCCCTCGCGACCGGCGATCTCGCCCTCGGCAAGGACGGCGACCCCGTCTCCGGGGGCCTGCGCACCTTCACCTTCTCCGACGACGGGGCGATATCGGCGCCCACCACGGACGGCTTCGACCTCTCCGAGTAGCAGGGGCGAGCAGGGGAGGAGCGGCTCTCTCGCTCCCCCGGGGTCAGCCTCGCGGCGGCAGCAGCATGGTCGAGACCTGGATCGTGGACAGCAGCCTCTCCTGCTCGTCGACGACCTCGACGAGGTACGAGGCGACCTGCCGACCCAGGTGCTGGGCCCGGCAGTGCGCGGTGACGACCCCGCTGCGCCCCGAGCGGTGATGGGTGGCGGAGATCGAGGTGCCCACCGCCTGCGCCCCCTCGCCGTGGACGGCGCGCGCCTGCAGCAGGGCGGCCATCGAGCCGATGGTCTCGGCCAGGGCGATCGTCGCGCCGCCGTGGAGGAGCCCCGCCGGCTGCAGGTTCCCCTCGACGGGCATCGTCATCTCGCCGCCGTCGGGCCCCAGGCGCACGCAGCGCATGCCCATCGTCTCGCTCAGGGTGCCGCGCAGCGCGCCCGCGGCGAGCTCGGCGGCGGCTGTCTCGTGGGGATCCGTGGAGGTCATGGGGCCAGAGTGCCACAGCGCCGCGCGCGTCCGGGGGCGGCCCGTGCGAGACTTGACCCATGACCTCGAGCGAGCATCCCGGCAGCGACCAGGCACCCGTCCGCCTCCTCCTCATCGACGGGCACGCGATGGCGTTCCGCGCCTTCTTCGCGCTGCCCGCGGACGGCTTCACCGACGGACGCGGCCAGTCGACGAACGCCGTCTACGGCTTCGCGCGGATGCTGTTCAACGTGGTCGCCTCCGAGCGGCCCACCCACGTCGCCGTCGCCTTCGACATGGCCGGCGGCACCTTCCGCGATCGCATCTACGACCAGTACAAAGCCGGTCGCGACGAGACCCCCGCGCAGTTCATCGGGCAGATCGCGCTCATCCAGAAGACGCTCGACGCCCTCGGCGTGACCTGGCTCGAGGTGCCCGACTTCGAGGCCGACGACATCATCGCGACCCTCGCGACCCGCATGCGCACCCGCGAGCAGGAGGCGCTGATCGTCTCCAGCGACCGCGACGCCATCCAGCTCGTCGGCCCCGGGGTCACCCTGCTGCAGCCCGTCAAGGGCGTCACCGAGATGCGGCGCATGGACCCCGCGGCCGTCGAGGAGAAGTACCAGGTCACCCCCGAGCACTATCCGGATCTCGCGGCGCTCGTGGGGGAGAGCGCCGACAACCTCCCGGGCGTTCCCGGCGTCGGCCCCAAGACCGCCGCCAAGTGGATCGGGAAGTACGGCGACCTCGAGAGCCTCCTGGAGCACGCGGAGGAGATCACCGGCAAGGCCGGCCAGTCCCTGCGCGACCACGTCGAGGACGTGCGCCGCAACCGGGTGATGAACGCCGCCGTCACCGATCTGGAGCTGCCGGACGACGAGGTCGTCTTCACGCTTGGCCGCGGCGACCGCGCCGCCGTCCACGAGGTCTTCGACGACCTGGCCTTCGGCGCGACCATCCGCCGCGACCTCCCCGCCGTCTTCCTCCCCGAGGGGGAGGAGGGGACGGACGCGGCGGCCGACGAGCAGGCGGCCGAGCTGCCCGAGATCACCCGTCCCGAGGGCAAGGACCTCGCGGCGGCGCTGCGGGGACCCTTCGCCGGGGGCGCGGCGCTCGCGATCGACGGCACCTGGGAGCTCGGGCTCGGGGAGGCCCGCCGGATCGCCCTGTCCACCGAGTCGGCTCTGGCCGTCATCGATCTCGAGCGCCTCGACACCGACGGGGAGCAGGCCCTCGCGGCCTGGCTCTCCGACGCCTCCGTCCGCAAGGACGCGCACGACGCGAAGCTCGCGGTGCACGAGCTCTCCGCCCGCGGACTCGACGTCGAGGGCTGGGGCACCGACCTCTCCCTCGCCGAGTTCCTGTGCCGCCCGGACCAGAGGCCGACGGACCTCGCGGGCCTGGTCATGCGCCATCTCCAGGAGGAGCTCGAGGCGGAGCAGGCCGCGCCCCAGCAGACCCTGGACCTCGAGGGGGACGACGGCGCGGCCGACGAGAGCCTCGCCCGCGCGGCCGACGCCGTGCGCCGCCTCGTCCCGCTGCTGCGCACGGATCTCGAGGAGCACGAGGCGACCGCCCTCCACGACGATCTCGAGCTGCCGCTCGCGACGGTCCTCGGGGAGATGGAGGCCGTGGGCATCCAGGTCGAGGACGAGGTGCTCGCGGATCTCGACGCCGAGCACGAGCGCCGGCAGACCGAGGTCGCCGAGGCCGCGTTCTCGGAGATCGACGGGGAGCGCATCAACCTGGGCTCTCCCAAGCAGCTCCAGGAGGTCCTCTACGAGAGGCTCGGCATGCCCAAGGGCCGGCGCACCAAGACCGGCTACAGCACCAACGCCGAGACCCTCACGGACCTCTTCGAGAAGACCCAGCACCCCTTCCTCGCGCATCTGCTCGCCCACCGCGACGTCACCAAGATGCGGCAGATCATCGAGACCCTGCGGCGGTTCATCGCCGAGGACGGCCGCATCCATACGACCTTCCACCAGAACATCGCCGCGACGGGCCGGCTCTCCTCGAACAACCCGAACCTGCAGAACATCCCCATGCGCACCGAGGAGGGGCGGCGGATCCGCAGCGCCTTCGTGGTCTCCGAGGGGTACGAGCAGCTGCTCACCGCCGACTACTCGCAGATCGAGATGCGGATCATGGCGCACCTCTCCGAGGACGAGGGCCTCATCGAGGCCTTCCGCTCGGGCGAGGACCTGCACCGCTTCGTCGCCTCCCGCGTCTTCGACGTCGCCCCCGAGGACGTGAGCGCGGCGATGCGCTCGAAGACCAAGGCCGTCTCCTACGGGCTCGCCTACGGGCTCAGCGCCTTCGGCCTCGCCCGCCAGCTGCACATCTCGCAGGCGGAGGCCACGGGTCTGCGCGACGGGTACTTCGAGCGCTTCGGCGGCGTGCGCGACTTCCTGCGCGAGAGCGTCGAGCAGGCGAGGAGCACCGGGTACACCGAGACCATCCTGGGCCGCCGCCGCTACCTCCCCGACCTCACGAGCGACAACCGCCAGCGCCGCGAGAACGCCGAGCGCGTCGCCCTGAACTCGCCGATCCAGGGGAGCGCGGCCGACATCATCAAGCTCGCCATGCTGCGCGTCGCCGCCGACCTGCGGGAGGCCGGGCTGCACAGCCGCGTCCTGCTCCAGGTCCACGACGAGCTCGTCCTCGAGATCGCCCCGGGCGAGCTCGAGCAGGTGCGGGACCTCGTCGTCACCGGGATGGGAGATGCCTACGAGATCTCGGTGCCCCTCGAGGTCGGCGTCGGCGTCGGACGCACCTGGCTCGACGCCGCGCACTGACCCCGGCCCGACAGGACCCCGCTCGGTCCTCCCTGATCCGTCCCGCCCCGAACCGGACCCGGCGCGACCCGCTCTCGTCCGGCCCGCGCCCGGACCGCCGGGCGTCGCGCAGAACACTCCCGACGGCCCGGATCCCGGGTCGCGCCCGAGGCTGCGTGCTGGTACTCTGGACGGGTCTGTGCGCACCTGCGCCCGGGCACCAGATCGTCCACCCACTCATATCTGTCCCTACGGAGTTCCGACCTACATGACCGACACCACGACCCCCCAGATCGCCATCAACGACATCGGCGATGCCGATGAGCTCATGGCCGCCATCGACTCGACCATCAAGTACTTCAACGATGGCGACATCGTCGAGGGCACCGTGGTGAAGGTCGATCACGACGAGGTCCTGCTCGATATCGGCTACAAGACCGAGGGCGTCATCCCCTCGCGCGAGCTCTCGATCAAGCACGACGTCGACCCCGGCGAGGTCGTCGAGGTCGGCGACGAGATCGAGGCGCTCGTCCTCCAGAAGGAGGACAAGGAGGGTCGCCTGATCCTGTCCAAGAAGCGCGCCCAGTACGAGCGCGCCTGGGGCACGATCGAGCAGATCAAGGAGGACGAGGGCGTCGTCACCGGTCACGTCATCGAGGTCGTCAAGGGCGGTCTCATCGTCGACATCGGCCTGCGCGGCTTCCTCCCGGCCTCCCTCGTCGAGATGCGCCGCGTGCGCGACCTGCAGCCGTACGTCGGCCAGGAGATCGAGGCGAAGATCATCGAGCTCGACAAGAACCGCAACAACGTGGTCCTCTCTCGTCGCGCCTACCTCGAGGAGACCCAGTCCGCGGTCCGCTCGGACTTCCTGCAGACCCTGCAGAAGGGCCAGGTCCGCGAGGGCGTCGTCTCCTCGATCGTCAACTTCGGCGCCTTCGTCGACCTGGGCGGCGTGGATGGCCTCGTGCACGTCTCCGAGCTGTCCTGGAAGCACATCGACCACCCGAGCGAGGTCGTCGAGGTCGGTCAGAAGGTCAAGGTCGAGGTCCTGGACGTCGACATGGACCGTGAGCGCGTCTCCCTGTCGCTGAAGGCGACCCAGGAGGACCCGTGGCAGCTCTTCGCCCGCACCCACGCCATCGGCGAGGTCGTGCCGGGCAAGGTCACCAAGCTCGTCCCCTTCGGCGCGTTCGTCCGCGTCGAGGACGGCATCGAGGGCCTCGTCCACATCTCCGAGCTGGCCCAGCGCCACGTCGACCTGCCCGAGCAGGTCGTGTCGGTCGACCAGGACGTCTTCGTCAAGGTCATCGACATCGACCTCGAGCGTCGCCGCATCTCGCTGTCGCTCAAGCAGGCCAACGAGGGCGTCGACCCCGAGGGTGACGACACCACCTTCGACCCGGCGCTGTACGGCATGGCCGCCGACTACGACGAGAACGGCGAGTACAAGTACCCCGAGGGCTTCGACCCGGAGACCAACGAGTGGCTCGAGGGCTACGAGTCCCAGCGCGAGGAGTGGGAGGGCCAGTACGCGGCCGCCTACGAGCGCTGGACCGCCCACAAGGCCCAGGTCGCCGAGGCCATCAAGGCCGACGAGGAGTCCGCGAGCCAGGGCGGCGGCCAGCAGGCCACCACCAGCACCTCCTCGCCGGCCCCCGCCGCGGCTGCGCAGTCCTACCAGTCGGCGTCCTCCGACGAGGGCACGCTGGCCTCGGACGAGGCGCTGGCCGCGCTGCGCGCGAAGCTCACCGGCAACTGATCGGCTGATCTCCGGTCCGGGCCGGCAGGGCACCGCCCCGCCGCTCCCGGATCCCGGAAGCCCACGACGGGCGTCACCCCTACGGGTGGCGCCCGTCGTCGCATGCCGGGGCACGCCGGCCCCTGCGGGGGAGCCGCAGGACAGGGCACACTAGGGGCATGACCACCGCTCTCGAAGACCATCCCGTCCACACCTGGCTCACCGACATGGACGGCGTCCTCGTCCACGAGCAGTCGGCCCTGCCGGGCGCCGCGGACTTCATCGCCGCCCTCCAGCAGTTCGACCGGCCCTTCCTGGTGCTCACGAACAACTCGATCTTCACGCCCCGGGACCTGCGGGCACGGCTCTCGCGCAGCGGCATCGAGATCCCCGAGGAGGCGATCTGGACGAGCGCGCTGGCCACCGCGCGCTTCCTCGCCGAGCAGGCTCCCGGCTCCTCGGCGTACGTGATCGGAGAGGCCGGGCTCACGAGCGCCATGCACGAGGAGGGCTTCATCCTCGCCGACACGGACGTCGAGTTCGTGGTGCTGGGGGAGACCCGCACGTACTCCTTCGAGTCGATCACCCGGGCGATCCGCCTCATCGACAAGGGCGCGAAGTTCATCGCCACCAACCCGGACGTCTCCGGGCCGAGCGCCGAGGGGCCGCTGCCGGCCACGGGCTCGGTCGCCGCCATGATCACCGCGGCCACGGGGATCCACCCGTACTACGTGGGCAAGCCCAACCCGCTCATGATGCGCACGGCCCTGAACCGCATCGGCGCCCACTCCGAGACCTCCGTGATGATCGGCGACCGCATGGACACCGATGTGAAGTCCGGCCTCGAGGCGGGCATGCGCTCGGTGCTCGTGCTCACGGGCTCGACGGCGCAGCGGGACATCGCGAAGTACCCGTACCGGCCGACGACAGTGCTGCCCGGCATCTCCGACCTGGTCCCGCTCATCGAGCAGCTCACGCCGCACGAGGCCGTCGAGCTCGACGAGGACTGAAGGGGACGCATCCCTCGGGGCGGACCCGCTGGGACGGGGCGACCTGGGTCTGCCTGCACGTGAGAGGATCGGGGTCATGCTGCGCTGGCTCACGGCCGGGGAATCCCACGGCCCCTCCCTCATCTCCCTGCTCGACGGCGTCCCCGCCGGGATCGAGCTGACCAGTGACGATCTGCGCTCCGCTCTCGCGCGCCGCCGCCTCGGCCACGGCCGCGGCAGCCGCCAGAAGTTCGAGCAGGACGTGGTCGCGATCCACAGCGGCCTCCGCCACGGCCTCACCCTGGGCTCCCCGCTCGCGATCGAGATCGCGAACTCCGAATGGCCCAAGTGGGAGAAGGTCATGTCGGCCGACCCCGTGCCGCGCGAGGACCTGCTGATCGACGCCGGCACGGGCGACGAGCGCGAGATCGCCCGCAACCGCCCCCTCACAAGGCCCCGCCCGGGCCACGCCGACCTCTCCGGCATGCTCAAGTACGGCTTCGAGGACGCCCGCCCGGTGCTCGAGCGCGCGAGCGCCCGCGAGACCGCCGCACGGGTCGCCGCCGGGCGCGTCGCCGCGGCGCTGCTCGAGCAGGCCGCCGGCATCCGCCTGGTCTCCCACACCCTGGCCGTGGGCGCGGTGCGCGCCCCCGAGGACGCCGAGCTCCCCCAGCCGGCCGACTCCTCGCGCCTGGACGAGGACCCCCTGCGCTGCTTCGATCCCGCCACATCGGAGGCCATGGTCGCCGAGGTCGACGCCGCGAAGGCCGACGGCGACACCCTGGGCGGGGTCGTCGAGGTCCTCGCCTACGGGGTGCCTGTGGGCCTGGGCTCCCACACACAGTGGGACCGCAAGCTCGACGGCCGCCTCGCGCAGGCGATCATGTCGATCCAGGCCATGAAGGGCGTCGAGATCGGCGACGGCTTCACGACCGCCGCCCGTCGCGGCTCCCGCGCGCACGACGAGATCCTTCCCGCGCAGGACGCAGGGGAGGACCGCGAGTACCCGCGCGTGACCAACCGGGCCGGCGGCCTCGAGGGCGGCATGAGCAACGGCCAGGTCATCCGCGTGCGCGGGGCCCTCAAGCCGATCTCGACGGTCCCGCGCGCCCTGCGCACCGTGGACGTCACCACGGGCGGTGAGGCGACCGCGAACCACCAGCGCTCCGACGTCTGCGCCGTCGCCCCTGCCGCGGTGATCGCCGAGGCCATGGTCGCGCTCGTCCTCGCCGACGCCCTGCTCGAGAAGACCGGCGGCGACAGCGTCGAGGAGATCCGCGCCCACCTCGCCGAGACCGTCGCCCAGCAGTCGCGCCTCGGCGGCGCCCCGTCGGCGTGAGCACGGTGTCCACGGACCCGAGCCCGTCGGCCCCCGCGCCCGGCGCAGAGGATCCCGCCCCGTCGCCCGAGGGCGGGGGCCCGCGCCTGGTGCTCATCGGCCCCATGGGCGCGGGGAAGACCACCATCGGCCGGGAGGTCGCGCGCCGGCTCGGCGTGCCCTTCGCCGATCTCGACGAGCTGATCATCGAGGCCTCCGGTCGCAGCATCCCCGAGATCTTCGCCGCCCAGGGCGAGAGCGCCTTCCGCGACCTCGAGGCGAGGGTGCTCGCCCTCGCGCTCGAGGCGCACACGGGAGTGCTCGCCCTGGGCGGGGGAGCTGTCGTCGCCGAGGGCTCGCGCGCGCTCGTCGCCGCCCGCCCCGCCGTGCTGCTCGAGATCGACGAGGAGACGGCCCGGTCCCGCGTGGGGCGGGGCCGTGGCCGGCCGATGCTCGGCGGCGAGGACCCGCTGGGCCGCTGGCGCACCCTCACCGACGCGCGCATGCCGCTGTACCGCGAGGCCGCACGCTGGAGCATCGACGCGACCCATGGCGGGATCGACCAGATCGCCCGCCGCATCATCGAGACCCTGGAGGGCGCCGAGCCGCCCGCACCGAAGGAGCACGCATGAGCCCCGAGAACCCTGCCGACACCGACCCCGCCGGCACCGACGCCCCGGACACCAGCGTCATCCCCGTGGGCACGCCCACGGGCGGCTACGACGTCGTCGTGGGCCGCGGTCTGCTGGCGGGCCTGCCGCAGCGCATCCCCGCGAACGCCCGCCGCGTCGTCATCGTCCACCAGCCCAGTCTGCGCACCGTCGCCGAGGAGCTGCGCGAGGCCGTCGCCGCGACCGACCGCTCCGCCTTCCTCGCCGAGATCCCCGACGGCGAGGAGGCGAAGACCGTGCAGGTCGCGGGCTTCCTCTGGCAGGTGTGCGGGCAGGCGGAGATCTCCCGGAGCGACCTCGTGATCGGGCTCGGCGGCGGCGCCGCGACCGACGTCGCGGGCTTCATCGCGGCGACCTGGCTGCGCGGCATCGACGTGTTGCAGGTGCCCACCACGGTCGCCGCGATGGTCGATGCGGCCGTCGGCGGGAAGACCGGCATCAACACCGCCGAGGGCAAGAACCTCGTGGGCTCCTTCCACCCGCCGATCGCCGTGATCGAGGACCTCGACGTGCTCGCCGGGCTCGGCGCGCACGACGTCGCCGCGGGCCTCGCCGAGGTCGTCAAGGCGGGCTTCATCGAGGACACGCGCATCCTCGAGGTCGTCGAGGCCGACCCCGCCGCCGTGCTCGACATCTCGACCCCCGCCTTCCGCGAGATCATGGAGCGCGCGATCCGCGTGAAGGCCCGCGTGGTCTCCGCCGACCTCACCGAGACCGGTGAGCGCGAGATCCTCAACTACGGCCACACGCTGGGCCACGCCATCGAGCACAACGAGCGCTACCAGTGGCGCCACGGCGCCGCGGTGTCCGTGGGCATGATGTTCGCGGCCGAGCTCGCGCACCTCGCCGGCAAGCTCTCCGAGGCCGACGTGGACCGTCATCGCGACCTCCTCGTCTCCCTGGGACTGCCCACGACCTACCGCGGCCGCCAGTGGCCGAAGCTCGAGGAGGCCATGAAGCGCGACAAGAAGTCGCGCGCCGGCCTGCTGCGCTTCGTGGTCCTGGACCGCATCGGCAAGGTCTCGCGCCTCGAGGGGCCCGACCCGGCCCTGCTGCTCTCCGCCTACTCCGCGATCGCCGAGGACTGAGAGGGATGAGGCCGACGGAGGACGCCGCGCGCGCCGACGGCGACCGGTCCGGCGGCGTCGTGCGCGTGCGGGGGATCGAGCTCGGCGCCGGCCTCCCGGAGATCATCGTCCCGCTCACCGGTGCGGACGAGCGCAGCGTGCTCGCCCAGGCCGAGCGCGCGCGCACGGCGCCGGCGCGGATCATCGAATGGCGCGCCGATCTCCTCGCCCCGTCGGCCCCCGCGGCCGAGCACCGCGAGCGCATGCTCGGCGCCCTGCCCGCCCTGCGCGAGGCCCTCGCCCCCGAGCAGGCTCTCCTGCTCACGGTCCGCACCGCCGCCGAGGGCGGAGGGCGGGACCTCCCGGACACGGACCTCGCTGAGCTGCTGTGCGCCGGGATCGCCCTGCGCGGCGCGGACGGCGGCCCGCTCGTCGACCTGGTGGACGTGGAGACCGCTCGCGCACCTGAGACCGTCGGCGCCGTGATCCGCGCGGCGCACGACGCGGGCCTCGCGGTGGTCGGCTCCTTCCACGATTTCGGCGCGACGCCCCCGCAGGAGGACATCCTCGCGACGCTGCGCGCGCAGCGTGACCTCGGAGCCGACGTCGCGAAGATCGCCGTCACCCCGCGCACCGCGGAGGATGTGCTGGTCCTGCTCGCGGCGAGCCTCGAGGCCGCCCGCGACGGGGCAGGTCCCCATCTGGCGATCTCGATGGGATCCCTGGGTGCGGTCAGCCGCGTCGCGGCCGAGGTGTTCGGCTCCTGCGCGACCTTCGCGACGGCGGGCGAGGCCTCCGCTCCCGGTCAGCTCGGGGCCGACGAGGTCTCCCGGATGCTCGCGGCGCTGCGCCCCTGAGGACGCTCAGCGGCGCTCGTCGTCCTCGGGCTCCCCGGGCGCACGGTCTCCGTCCGCGGGCGTCTCCTGCGACCCGGGCGGCGCTGGAGACCTGGGCGACTCCGGAGTCGAGTCGTCCTCGGGCGTCGGGGTCGGCTCTCCGCCCGCGGTGGCGATCGGATACTCGATCGGGTCCTCCGGCGGGAGGGCGGTTCCGGCGCCCTCCCCGTCGCCGAGAGCGCGGCGCTGGAACTCCGCGGCGTCGTCGTCCGGGATCGTGGAGTCGTCCGCGAAGTCGTCGTTCGTCTCGTCCACCACCGGGATCGCGCCCGTCTCGAGAGCCACGCGGTGCCGCTCGTCCTTGCGCACGCGGCGCACGAGCGACTTCATCTGCGAGGCCGAGAGCGTCACCTGCCACTCGCCGTGGGAGGGCAGGTGCCAGCGGCGCCAGGCCGCCAGGCCCGCGAGGAGAGCACCCAGCGCGACGGCCGCGAGCACCCAGGCGGAGGGCAGCCCCAGCGCCACGACGCCCCACGTCGCGACGGCCGTGACCAGCGCGCCCGTCGCGTACAGGGGGCCTCCGCCGAAGATCGCGGGGACGCGCCCCACGAGCACGTCGCGGATCACGCCGCCGCCCACGGCGCTGGTGACGCCCAGCAGGACCGCCGGCAGCGGCTCGAGGCCGTATCCGATCGACTTCGCGGTCCCGGTCGCGGCCCACAGCGCCATCGCCAGGATGTCCAGACCGGTGACGGCGCGCCGCCACCAGGTGGCCTCGGCCGCGATGAGGTAGGAGAAGGCGGAGCCGGCGAGGGCGCACGCGAGATAGAGGGGGCCGTCGAACGCCGCGGGCGGGTCGACGCCGATGATGAGGTCGCGGACGATGCCTCCGCCGAGACCGGCGACGATGCCGATGATCGCGAAGCCCACGGCGTCGAAGTTCAGCCGGGAGGCCAGCGCCCCCGCCGCGACACCCATGATGAACACGCCTGCGAGGTCCAGCCCGCGGAGGAGGTCGTTGGTGACCAGCAGTTCGAGGGGATCCACGGGCACGACGGTAGTATGCGCGGGCGCTCGGGGCGATGGGTCGTGGACGGGATGTGACGGCGATGACCGGCCTCGTGCCGCGCGCCGTACGATCGGGAGCATGGACAGCTCGACCACCGGCACGGCCTCCGCGCGCACCGACGCCGCGGCCGGCGCCACCGGCACCGCTGCCGCCGACACCTGCCGCGATGCCGCTCCCGGACTCGTCCGCCTCGGCCTGACCGGCGGCATCGGCGCCGGGAAGTCGAGCGTCGCGGGGATCTGGCGGGAGGCCGGGACCACCGTCATCGATCTCGACGCGCACTCCCGCGCCGTGCTGGACGTGCCCGGAGAGGGCGTCGAGGAGGCCGTGGCCCGCTTCGGCGAGGAGTACCGCGCGCCCTCGGGCACGATCGACCGGTCGGCCCTCGCCCGTCTCGTCTTCGCCGACGCAGCGGCCCGCGCGGATCTCGAGGAGATCGTGCTGACGAGGGTCGATGCCGCCGTCGAGGAGGCGGAGCACGAGGCCGTCGCGGCGGGGGAGCGGCTCGTCGTCCACGACAGCCCGCTGCTGCTCGAGAAGCACCACGAGAACGAGTACGCGCGCGTGGTCGCGGTGCTCGCCCCCCGCGAGGAGCGGATCGCCCGCGTCGTGCGCGACCGAGGCCGCGACCGCACCTACGTCGAGTCCGTGATGGCGGCGCAGGCCACGGACCTCGAGCGGATCCGGCGCGCGGACCGCCTGCTGCTGAACAACGCCGACGCGGGCACCCTGCGCACTCGCGCGCTCACCCTCCTCGAGGACCTGCGTCGGGAGCTGCTCGGGGGACCCGCCGAACCCGTCGGTCCCGTCGGTCCCGTCGGCCCCGCTTCGCGGACAGCACGCGTCCGCTCTCACACGCGGGATGTCCGGCCCGGGACGTAGGCTCGTCCCATGCGCCCCGTCACCGACCTCACCCGCTCCGTCAACCCCTTCGAGGTGGTCTCCGAGTACCGGCCGTCGGGCGACCAGCCGCAGGCGATCGACGAGCTCGCGCGCCGGATCAACGGGGGAGAGCAGGACGTCGTGCTGCTGGGCGCGACCGGCACCGGCAAGAGCGCGACGACGGCCTGGCTGATCGAGAAGCTGCAGCGGCCGACCCTCGTGATGGCGCACAACAAGACCCTGGCCGCGCAGCTCGCGAGCGAGTTCCGCGACCTGCTGCCGCACAACGCCGTCGAGTACTTCGTCTCCTACTACGACTACTACCAGCCGGAGGCGTACGTCCCGCAGTCGGACACCTACATCGAGAAGGACTCCTCGATCAACGCGGAGGTCGAGCGCCTGCGCCACAGCGCCACGAACTCCCTGCTGACCCGGCGCGACGTGGTCGTGGTCTCCTCCGTGTCCTGCATCTACGGCCTGGGCACGCCGCAGGAGTACGTGGACCGCATGGTGCGGCTGAAGCGCGGCGACGAGGTCGATCGCGACGACCTGCTGCGGCGTTTCGTGGACATGCAGTACGACCGCAACGACGTCGAGTTCGTGCGCGGCACCTTCCGGGTGCGCGGGGACACCGTCGAGATCATCCCGATGTACGAGGAGCTCGCGATCCGCATCGAGTTCTTCGGCGACGAGATCGACGCGATCTACACCCTCCACCCCGTCACCGGCGAGGTGATCCGCGAGGAGGAGGACATCCACATCTTCCCCGCCTCCCACTACGTCGCCGGTCCCGAGAGGCTCGCGAAGGCGATCGACTCGATCGAGAGCGAGCTGGGGGAGCGGCTCACGGAGCTCGAGGGGCAGAACAAGCTGCTCGAGGCGCAGCGCCTGCGCATGCGCACCGCCCACGACCTCGAGATGCTGCGCCAGGTGGGCACCACCAACGGCGTCGAGAACTACTCGCGCCACCTCGACGGCCGCGGCCCCGGCACCCCGCCGAACACCCTCATGGACTACTTCCCCGAGGACTTCCTGCTGGTCATCGACGAGTCCCACGTGACCGTCCCGCAGATCGGGGCGATGTACGAGGGGGACCGCTCGCGCAAGCGCACCCTCGTGGACTTCGGGTTCCGCCTGCCCAGCGCCCTCGACAACCGCCCCCTGACCTTCGGCGAGTTCACCGAGCGCACCGGCCAGACCGTCTACCTCTCGGCGACGCCCGCCGACTACGAGCTGGGCCGCAGCGACGGGGTGGTCGAGCAGATCATCCGGCCGACGGGCCTCGTCGACCCCGAGGTCATCGTCAAGCCCGTCAAGGGCCAGATCGACGACCTGCGCGCCGAGATCGAGAAGCGCGTCGAGCGCGACGAGCGCGTGCTCGTCACCACGCTCACCAAGCGCATGGCCGAGGACCTCACCGACTACCTGCTGGAGAACGGGGTGCGCGTGCAGTACCTGCACTCCGACGTCGACACCCTGCGGCGCGTCGAGCTGCTGCGCTCCCTGCGCCAGGGCGAGTACGACGTGCTGGTGGGCATCAACCTGCTGCGCGAGGGCCTGGACCTCCCCGAGGTCTCCCTGGTCTCGATCCTCGATGCCGACAAGGAGGGGTTCCTGCGCTCGCGCACCTCCCTCATCCAGACCATCGGCCGCGCGGCCCGCAACGTCTCCGGTCAGGTGCACATGTACGCCGACACCGTCACGGACTCCATGCGCGAGGCGATCGACGAGACCAACCGACGCCGCGAGAAGCAGATCGCGTACAACACCGAGCACGGCATCGACCCGACGCCGCTGCGCAAGAAGATCGCCGACGTCACCGACATGCTCGCCCGCGAGGACATCGACACCGACACGCTGCTCGCGACCGACTACCGTTCTGGCAAGGAGCGCGTGAATCGCGACCGCGCCCGGGCGAACGTCGTCGACGCGGTCTCCGCGCGCACGGTGGACCTGGGCGACGACCCGGTGGGCGCGCTCAGCGAGATGATCGACGAGATGACGGCGCAGATGCACCAGGCCGCGGAGACCCTGCAGTTCGAGGTCGCGGCACGCCTGCGCGACGAGGTCCAGGAGCTCAAGAAGGAGCTCAAGCAGGTCCAGCGCAGCGCGTCCTGAGCCCGGACCCGTCCGCCGCGGCCGGGACGTGGGCCGCGCGGCGGGCACCGCGTGATGGCAGCTGTGCCGCGGGCTCGGACGCCCCGCGGGCTCAGCGGTGCCGCGGACTCAGACGCCCTGCAGCCAGGCGGCGATGCGCCCGGGCTCGCGCACCGCGAGATCCCGGGCGTCGGCGCGGCGCGCCACCCAGCCGCGGTCGACGAAGGCGTCCGCGACCGCGGCGCCCAGTCCGCCGGCGAGGTGGTGGCGCTGCTCGGTCCAGTCCGAGCACACCCGCAGCAGCGGGCGACGCCGCCCCTCGAGGTCCGCGAGGTCGATGCCCAGGGCACCGAAGGCATCCTCGGCGCGCGGTCCGAGCGCATAGGGGGCGCGGGGGACCGGAGCGCTCAGAGGATCCCCGTCGGACCGGCCGGAGCCCTCGTGGCCGTCGGTCCGCACGAGCGCACCGCCCTCGACGAGGCCCGCGAGCACGTCGGTGCCCAGGGTCCCCGCGAGATGGTCGTAGCAGGTGCGCGCGACCCGCAGCCTCTGCCACCGCATCGAGGAGCGCAGGCCCACGGCGGGCGGCGTCTCGGACAGCGCCAGCAGCGCCTCGAGGAGGACGACCACCTGCGGATCGGAGATCCGGAACCGGCGGTGCCGTCCCTCGCGGCGCACCTCGACGAAGCCCGCATCCTGCAGCCGCGCGAGATGCGCGCTCGCGGTCGAGGCGGAGACGGACGCCGCCTCGGCGAGACGGCTCGCCGGCCTCTCGCTGCCGTCCACGAGCTCCATGAGCATGGCGGCGCGCGACGCGTCGGCGACGAGCTCGGCGACAGCGGCGATGTCGGGCAACGGATCCATGCAGACAGTGTGCCCCGACGACGCTTCGCCCGCCGTCGAAGCGTCCCGGACGCAGACTCGCCCCATGACCGGAGAGCCGCAACCGCCCGCCCCCGACACCTCGATCCATGACCGCCCCGGCCCGTCCCGGCTGCTGCTGCCCACGCTGTGCATCCCGATGTTCCTCGTCCTGCTGGATGTGATGGCCATGAACGTCGCGATGCCGTCCCTCGGCCGCGCGCTCGGGGTCGGCCCCGCCTCCTGGCCGCAGGTCGTCGACGCCTATACGGTCCCGCTCGCCCTCGCGCTCGTGCCGGCGGGCCTGCTCGTCGACCGACTCGGGCCCCGGCGCTCCCTGCTCGCGGGCCTGCTGATCTGCCTGCTGGCCTGCGTGCTCGGCGGCATCGCCGGCAGTTGGGGCATCGTGCTGCTCGCGCGCCTCGTCCAGGGGATCTCCGCGGCCGTCATGCTCCCCGCCGGTCTCGCCGCGCTCACCCTCACCTGGACCGAGCCCGCCCCGCGCGCCCATGCGCTGGGCCTGTGGTCGGCCGTGAGCGCGATCGCGACGGCGATCGGACCGGGCGTGGGCGGACTGCTCGTGGGCGCGGTGGGATGGCGAGCCGTGTTCTGGGTGAACGTGCCCCTCCTGCTGCTCGCCCTCGTGGGCACCGCCCGCCTGCTCCCCGGCGTCCGCTCCGGGGCCGGGAGCGCGCCCCGGGACGACGGAGGAGCGGCCGACGCTCCGGCCTCCGCCTCCGGCGCACCCCCGGCCCTCCGGCCGCTGCTGGTCTCGATCCTGGTCGCGGCGATGATGACGAGCGGTGCGAACGGCACGCTGCAGGCGATCACCGTTCATCTCCAGCACTCGCTGCGGCTGGCGGCCGCCCCGGCCGGAGCGGTGCTCCTGCTCGCGACCGCCCCGTTCGTCGTGCTCGGTCCGCTCTCGGGTCGCCTCGTCGCCGCGCGGGGCCGACGGGCGACGGCCGCCGCCGGGCTCGTCCTGGGAGGCTGCGGCCTGCTGACCCTCGGTCACCTCGGCAGCGGCGCCGACGTGGTCTCGCTCGTGCCCGCACTGCTCGGCATCGGCGTCGGCCTGGGGCTGATGACCACGGCGATCGTGGGGGAGACGATGGCCGCGTGGCCCTCCCGTCCGGGGTTCGCGGGCGGGCTCAACAATGCGCTCCGCCAGGCGGGCACGAGCATCGGCGTCGCCGTCGGCGGCGCGATCGCGGCGCACGACGCCGGAGCGGGGATGCTCGCGCGCGTGGGCGGCGCGGCGGGCACCTGGTGGCTGCTCGGGGCCGTCCTCGTGCTCTGCGCGTTCACGCGGGGGAGCAGGACGCGATGACCGGACCGTCGGCCGGACCGTGGGGCGTCACTTCTCCGCGGAGCGCTCGACGATCTGCAGGTCCAGCAGGAAGTCGACGTCGCTCGCCGGGAAGAGCAGTCGGCCCGCCGCGTCGGCCGCCTCCTGCACGGCCCGCGCCGCCGCCTCCGCCTGCGCGGCGGGGGCGTGGACGATGACCTCGTCGTGCAGGAAGTAGGCGAGGTGCGCTCGGCGCGCGAAGGCCGGACCCGACGGCGTCGCCGCCTGCTCGGGCTCCACCGGGTCGAGCGAGGCGAGGGCGAGCCGCAGCCCCGCCATCCAGGCGAGCGCCCATTCGGCCGCCGTGCCCTGCACGACGAAGTTCCGGGTGAACCGTCCCCGATCGCGAGCCGCGCGGCGCGAGCGCTCCTGCTCGCCCTCCTGCGCATCGGGCGAGTTCGCGCGCAGCTGCGCCTCGGCCCAGGCCGGGTCGGGAGGGGGAGAGGAGCGTCCCAGCCAGGTGGTCACGGTGCCGCCGCGCTCCCCGGTCGCGGCGGCGTCGTCGACCAGCCGCATGGCGCGCGGGAAGCGCTCGCGCAGGCGCGGCACCACCCGGGCGCTGTCCCCGGTGGTGCCGCCGTACAGGGCGCCGAGCACGCCGATCTTCGCCTCCTGGCGGGTGGCGACGATCCCGGCGTCGACGATGCCCGAGTAGAGGTCCTTCCCCGCGCCGGCCGCGGTCATCGCCCGGTCGTCGGACATGGCGGCGAGCACGCGCGGCTCGAGCTGGGAGACGTCGGCGCTGACCAGCCGCCACCCCGGGTCGGCCCGGAGGGACGGGCGCAGGCGCCGCGGGATCTGCAGGGCCCCGCCGCCGCTGCTCGCCCAGCGCCCGGTGACCACTCCGCCGGGCACGTACACGGGCCGGTAGCGCCCCTCGTGCACCCACTCCTCGAGCCAGTGCCAGCCGTTCGCCGTGAGCAGCCGCGACATCTTCTTGTACCGCAGCAGCGGCTCGATCACCGGATGATCGATCTCCTGGAGCTCCCACTGGGAGGTGGAGGAGACGTCGATGCCGGCGCGTCGCAGCGCGCGCAGCAGGCGCGGCGGGGAGTCGATGCTCAGCAGCGGATCGCCCAGGGCGGTGCGGACCTCGGCGGCGGCCTCCGCCATCCGGGCGGGCACCTGGTCGCGCCGCGGGCGCGGTCCCAGGGCCTCGGCGAGGATGCGGTCGTGCTCGACGACGTCCCAGGGGATGCCCGCGGCGTGCATCTCCGCGGCCACGAGCGCTCCCGCGGACTCGGACGCGAGGAGGAGCCGCAGTCGCGAGGGGTCGGCGCTGCCCGCGACCGCCGCGCGCTGGCGGTCGTGCTCGGCGAGCACCTCGTCCACGCCCTGGGGGACGCCGCCCGTGCGGCCCGCCGCGTCGAGATCGAACAGGGTCGCCCCGGAGCCGCGGCCCTCCCGCTCCGCCTCGACGAGGTCCTCGGGGGTCTCCCAGGCACGGGCCTCGATCAGCGGCGCAGCATCCGTCTCGCGCACGAGCGCCGAGCGGGAGAGGATCGTGTGGGCGAGGCGCAGGTCGTGGCAGCGACGCAGGCGCACCCCGGCGCGGAGCAGCGCGGGGCACCAGGTCGCGGCGTCCGGCAGCACCCAGCGCGGGGATGACGGAGGTCCCAGGGCGGCGTGGTCGTCCCCGGTCCCGCCGATCTCGATCCCGCGCGCGCGGCGCGGCCAGTCCTCGGCGGCGACCGTCTCGAGGCCCATCTGCTCGCCCTTCGCGTCGAGCGCGACGAGCGCGATCCGGCCGTCGGCCCCGCGCGCGACGAGGATCGACGCAGGCGGGGCTCCCTCGGGGACCGGCGTGCTCACCAGCCCCGCTCGCGCCAGTCGCCGAGCTGCGGGCGCTCCGCGCCCAGGGTGGTGTCGTCCCCGTGGCCGGGGTAGACCCAGGTGCTGTCCGGCAGCACGTCGAAGATGCGCTGCTCGACGTCGTCGAGCAGCGAGGTGAAGCGCTGGGCGTCGCCCTGGGTCGCGCCGACGCCGCCGGGGAACAGGGAGTCGCCCGTGAACAGGTGGTCGCCGTCCTCGCCGCCGCGCCACAGCAGCGCGATCGAGCCGGGGGTGTGGCCGCGCAGACCGATCACGTGCAGGTCGTTCACGCCCACGCGGATCAGCGCGCCGTCCTCGAGGGGCTCGTCCGTCGGCGTCGCGATCGCGGGCGCGTCGGCCGCCCCCGCGAAGGTGCGGGCGCCGGTGGCCGCCACGAGCTGGGCGAGCGCGCCCACGTGGTCGTGGTGGCTGTGGGTGGTGACGATCGAGTCGAGGCGGCTCGAGGGGGAGCCCTCGCGCACCAGGCGCAGCAGACGCGGGAGGTCGGCCGCGGCGTCCACGAGGAGCTGCGCGCCGGAGACGCGGCAGGTCAGGAGGTAGCTGTTGTTGTCCATCGTGCCCACGGACGCCTTGCGGATCACGAGGGTCGTCATGCGGCGGGTGGCCGTGGGGCCGTCGACCTCGACGTGGCCGTCGTAGGCGGTGCCGGCGTGGCCCCCGGTCGCGGAGACGACGTCCTCGTCCTGCGTCGGGGTGCGGTTCTCGGGCGCGGGGTGCTCGCTCATGCTCCTCAGTATGGCGCGCCGCGCGCGCCGCTCCCATCGCGCGCCTCGCCACGCGAGAATCGGCCGACGGCGTCAGCGGACATGCGCGTGTCCGCGGAGCGCGGAATCGGGGTGGCAGCGGACTCACCGGGCCCTCGCGCGTCGGTCCCCGCTCGTAGGATGGGACGTGTGAGTGACACCCTCCTGGTCCGCGGCGCACGCGAGCACAACCTCAAGAACGTCGACATCGAGATCCCGCGCGATCACCTGATCGTCTTCTCCGGGCTCTCGGGGTCCGGCAAGAGCTCCCTGGCCTTCGACACCATCTTCGCCGAGGGCCAGCGGCGCTACGTGGAATCGCTCTCGGCATACGCCCGCCAGTTCCTGGGGCAGATGGACAAGCCCCGCGTGGACCTCATCGAGGGCCTCTCCCCGGCGGTCTCGATCGACCAGAAGTCCACCAACCGCAACCCGCGCTCGACGGTGGGCACGATCACCGAGGTCTACGACTACCTGCGCCTGCTGTTCTCCCGCACCGGCGTGCAGCACTGCCCCGTGTGCGGGGCGCGCGTGACCAGCTCGAGCGCCGAGCAGATCGTGGACGTGCTGCTCGGCGAGGAGTCCGGCACCCGCTTCCAGCTGCTCGCGCCCGTGGTGCGCGGGCGCAAGGGGGAGCACGCCGACCTGCTGAGCTCCCTGCGCTCGGAGGGCTATTCGCGCGCCCGCGTCGACGGCGAGGTGCGCCGCCTCGACGAAGAGATCTCCCTCGACAAGAAGTACAAGCACACGATCGAAGTGGTCGTCGACCGCCTGGCCGCGAAGCCCGACGCGCGCCGCCGCCTCACCGACTCCGTGGAGACCGCGCTGCGCCTGGCCGACGGCCTGCTCGTCGTGGACTTCGTCGACCGCGAGGCCGACGCCGACGACCGCTCCCGCCGCTTCTCCGAGAAGCGCGCGTGCCCCAACGACCACCCGCTCACCCTGGACGACATCGAGCCGCGCTCCTTCTCGTTCAACGCCCCCTACGGCGCCTGCCCCGAGTGCACCGGCCTGGGCATGCGCCTCGAGGTCGATCCGGAGCTCGTGATCCCCGATGAGGACCTCAGCCTCGCTGACGGCGCGATCGCGCCCTGGACCATGGGGCACGCCGACCACCACCAGCAGGTGATGGCGGGCCTCGCCGAGGAGCTCGCGTTCTCCCTCGACACCCCGTGGCGGGCGCTGCCCGAGCGCGCGAAGGAGGCGCTGCTGCACGGCAACGACTTCAAGGTCCACGTGCGCTACCGCAACCGCTTCGGCCGCGAGCGCACGTACTCCACGGGCTTCGAGGGCGTCATCCACTACCTCGAGCGCCGCCACGAGGACACGGAGTCCGACTGGGCGAAGGACCGCTACGAGCAGTTCATGCGCGAGGTGCCCTGCCCCGCGTGCGGCGGCGCGCGCCTGCGGCCCGAGGTGCTCGCGGTGACCGTGGGCGACCGCTCGATCGCCGAGGTCTGCGACCTCTCGATCCGCGAGGCCCACGCCTTCCTCGGCGGCCTCGAGCTGGGCGTCAAGGAGGCGCAGATCGCCTCCGAGGTGCTGCGCGAGATCGAGGCCCGCCTGGGCTTCCTGCTCGACGTCGGCCTGGACTACCTGACGCTGGCCCGTGCGGCCGGCACCCTCTCGGGCGGTGAGGCCCAGCGCATCCGACTGGCCACCCAGATCGGCTCGGGGCTCGTGGGCGTGCTCTACGTGCTCGACGAGCCGTCGATCGGGCTCCACCAGCGGGACAACGAGCGCCTCATCGCGACCCTCACCCGTCTGCGCGACCTCGGCAACACCCTGATCGTCGTCGAGCACGACGAGGACACCCTGAACGCCGCCGACTGGATCGTGGACATCGGCCCCCTCGCCGGCGAGCGGGGAGGCCACGTCATCCACTCGGGCGACCTCGCGGGCCTGAAGTCCAACCCCGAGTCCCTCACCGGCCAGTACCTCAGCGGGAAGCTCTCGATCCCGGTGCCGCCCGTCCGCCGGCCCATCGACAAGGAGCGCCGGGTCACCGTGCACGGCGCCCGCGAGAACAACCTCAAGAACGTCGACGTCTCCTTCCCCCTGGGCACCTTCACCGCCGTCACCGGCGTCTCCGGCTCGGGCAAGTCGACGCTCGTGAACGACATCCTCTACTCGGTGCTCGCCCGCGAGCTCAACGGCGCGCGCACCGTCGCCGGCCGCCACAAGCGCGTGACGGGTCTCGAGAGCCTCGACAAGGTCGTGCACGTCGACCAGTCGCCCATCGGGCGCACCCCGCGCTCGAACCCGGCGACCTACACGGGCGTGTGGGACCGGGTGCGCACCCTGTTCGCCCAGACCTCCGAGGCGAAGGTGCGCGGCTACAAGGCCGGGCGCTTCTCCTTCAACGTCAAGGGCGGGCGCTGCGAGACCTGCTCGGGCGACGGCACCATCAAGATCGAGATGAACTTCCTGCCCGACGTCTACGTGACCTGCGAGGTCTGCCACGGGGCGCGGTACAACCGCGAGACCCTCGAGGTGCACTTCAAAGGCAAGAACGTCGCCGAGGTCCTCGACATGCCGATCGAGGAGGCCGTCGAGTTCTTCGACGCGGTCCCCGCGATCCGCCGCCAGCTGCAGACGCTCGACGACGTGGGCCTGGGGTACGTGCGCCTCGGCCAGAGCGCGACCACGCTCTCCGGCGGCGAGGCCCAGCGCGTGAAGCTCGCCTCCGAGCTGCACAAGCGCTCCAACGGCCGCACGATCTACGTGCTCGACGAGCCCACCACCGGACTCCACTTCGAGGACGTCCGCAAGCTCCTCGAGGTCCTCGGCGGCCTCGTCGACAAGGGCAACACGGTGATCGTCATCGAGCACAACCTCGACGTCATCAAGAGCGCCGACCACGTCATCGACCTCGGTCCCGAGGGCGGGGACGGCGGCGGCCGCGTGGTCGCGACCGGCACCCCCGAGGACGTCGCGCGCGTGGGCGCCTCCCACACCGGTCGGTTCCTGCTGCCGATCCTCGAGGCGGGGAGGCAGTGACCGTCCTCCATGGCTGACCCGTCGACCTACCGTCCCGCGACAGGGACCATTCCGACCTCCCCGGGCGTCTACCGCTTCCGCGACGCCGACTCCCGGGTGATCTACGTCGGCAAGGCGAAGAACCTGCGGGCGCGGCTCTCGAACTACTTCCAGGACCTCTCGGCCCTCCACGAGCGCACCCGGCGGATGGTCACCACGGCGACGGGCGTCGAGTGGACGGTGGTGCGCACCGAGGTCGAGGCGCTGACCCTCGAGTACACGTGGATCAAGGAGTTCGATCCGCGGTTCAACGTGAAGTTCCGCGACGACAAGTCCTACCCGTACCTGGCCGTGACCATGGGGGAGGAGGTGCCGCGCGTCCACATCACGCGCCGGCCCCGCACCAAGGGCGACCGCGTCTTCGGCCCCTACACGCAGGTGTGGGCGATCCGCGAGACCCTCGACCTGATGCTCCGCGTCTTCCCCGTGCGCTCCTGCACCGCGGGCGTCTTTCGGCGCGCCGAGCGGTCCGGACGGCCCTGCCTGCTCGGCTTCATCGGCAAGTGCTCGGCGCCGTGCGTCGGCGACATCTCGGTGGAGGACCACCGCCGCCTCGCCGAGCAGTTCAGCGACTTCATGGCCGGCAACACCGGCGCCTATCTGCGGCGCATCGAGAAGCGCATGCGCGAAGCCGCCGCCGCCCAGGACTACGAGACCGCCGCCGGGCTGCGCGACGACCTGCAGGCGCTCGAGAAGGTCATGGAGAAGAACTCCGTGGTGCTCTCCGACGCGACCGACGCGGACCTCGTGGCCCTCGTCCAGGACGAGCTCGAGGCCTCCATCCAGGTCTTCCACGTGCGCGGCGGGAGGATCCGCGGCCAGCGCGGCTGGACCGCCGAGATCCTCGACGAGTCCGGCCCCGGCGACCTCATGGAGCGGGCGCTGGCGACCCTGTACACCGACGGGGAGGCCCCCGCCGAGGTGCTCGTGAGCGAGATGCCGACCAACGCGGACCAGGTGCAGGAGCTCGTCGGCCGGCGCGTCGACCTGCGCGTGCCCCGCCGCGGGGAGAAGAAGGAGCTGCTGGAGACCGTCGGCGCCAACGCGGAGGAGGCCCTGCGCCTGCACCGGCTGCGCCGCACGGGCGACCTCACGGCCCGCACCAAGGCCCTCGAGGACCTCGGGGAGGCGCTGGACCTCGCGGAGCCCCCGCTGCGCATCGAGTGCTTCGACATCTCCCACTCGCAGGGGACGAACGTCGTCGGCTCCCAGGTGGTCTTCGAGGACGGGCTGCCCAAGAAGAGCGAGTACCGCCGCTACTCCGTGACGGGGGAGGCCGCGCGCGACGACACGGCCTCCATGTACGACGTGATCCGCCGGCGCCTCCAGCGGCACCTCGATCCCGTCCCGGCCGACGACGAGGACTCCCGCCGCTTCGCCTATCCGCCCGCGCTGATCCTCGTCGACGGCGGGCAGCCGCAGGTCGCGGCCGCGCAGCGGGCCTTCGAGGACCTCGGCGTCACCGACATCGCCCTCGCCGGCATCGCCAAGCGCCTCGAGGAGATCTGGCTGCCCGGGGACGACTACCCGGTGATCCTGCCCCGCACCAGCGAGGCGCTGTTCCTCGTCCAGCGGCTGCGCGACGAGGCCCACCGCTTCGCGATCTCCTACCACCGCTCCAAGCGCGGGCGCGCCATGCAGGCGAGCGCCCTGGACGGCGTGCCCGGCCTGGGGCCGGCCCGTCGGCGGGCGCTGCTCGACCGCTTCACGACGGTCGCGAACATCCGTGAGGCCGATGCGGAGACCCTCCAGGAGGTCCAGGGCATCGGCCCGCAGCTCGCCGCGCAGGTGCTCGCGACCCTGCGCGGGGAGGAGCCCGGCCCGGCGGTCGACATGGCGACGGGCGAGATCCTCGAGTGACCCGCGGGGCGCCGGGGCGATCCTCACCACGGATCCCTCGGCGTCCATCCGCGGGCGGTACCCTTCACCAGCACGAGCACGATGACGACGGCCCTCGACCCCGAGCTCGACCCCGACCCCTGACCCCGACCTCGACGAAGGAGCAGCATCCATGTCGCAGGACAGCAGCGTCCCGGAGTCCGCGCCCGCCGAGGGCGCGCCGGAGCCGGAGCCCGATCGGGCGGCGCCGCCCGGCGACGTCGTGATCATCACGGGCCTCGCGGGCGCGGGGCGCGAGACGGCCGCCCACGCCCTCGAGGACCTGGGCTGGTACGTCGTCTACAACATCGCGCCGCAGCTGATCCCGCGCCTCTACGAGCTCCAGCAGCAGGCCGAGGGCCGCGAGACCCGCTTCGCCGTGGTCGTCGACCCCCGCTCCGGCCCGTTCTTCTCCGAGCTGTCCCAGGTGATCGAGCAGATGCGCGCCTCCGAGATGCGGGTGCGGCTGGTCTTCCTCACCGCCGACGAGCACACGCTCGTGCGCCGCTTCGACTCCGTGCGCCGTCCCCACCCGCTGCAGGGGGAGGAGGGCGTGCTCGAGGGCATCCGCCGCGAGCGGGAGATGCTCGCGCCCTACCGGCGCCTCGCCGACGTCGCGATCGACACGTCCCCGCTGAACGTGCACCAGCTGACGATGAAGATGCGCACCACCTTCGGCTCGCACAGCGAGCAGGCGCTCACCGTGAACGTCATGTCCTTCGGCTTCAAGTACGGGATCCCGATCGAGGCCGATCACGTCAGCGACGTCCGCTTCATCCCCAACCCGTACTGGGTGCCCGAGCTGCGCTCCCAGCGCGGCACCGATCCGGCGGTCGCCGAGTTCGTGCTCGCCGACCCCAACGGCGCCGAGTTCGCCGCCCGCTACCTCGACATGATCCGTCCCGTGCTGCGCGGCTACTCGGCGGAGAACAAGCACTTCACGACGATCGCGATCGGCTGCACGGGCGGCAAGCACCGCTCGGTCGCGATGGCGGAGAAGATCGGGGAGGACCTGCGCCAGGCGGGCTTCGCGGTGCGCGTGCGCCACCGGGATCTGGGGCGCGAGTGACCGCCGCCGGACTGCCCCCGCACCTGCGACGCGGTTCGCGCAGCGGCCCCCGCCGCGCCCTGTCCTCGCCGCGCCGCGCGGTCGCCCTCGGCGGCGGCCACGGGCTCGCCGCGAACCTGCGGTCCCTGCGCCTGCTGGTCGACGACATCACGGCCGTGGTCACGGTCGCGGACGACGGCGGCTCCTCGGGGCGCATCCGCGCCGAGCTGCCCGTGCTACCCCCCGGGGACCTGCGGATGGCGCTCGCGGCGCTGTGCGAGGACTCCGACTGGGGCGCCTTCTGGCACGACGCCGTCCAGCACCGCTTCGTCACCGACGGCGACCTCGACGGCCACGCCCTCGGGAACCTCATGATCGTTGCCATGTGGCAGATCCTCGAGGACCCGATCGCGGGCCTGGACCGGATCGGCGAGCTGCTCGGCGCCCGCGGGCGCGTCCTGCCCATGGCTCTGGACCCCCTGGACATCGAGGCGCAGGTGGCCTTCGCGGACGGCACCCGCGGCACGGTGCGCGGCCAGGCGCAGGTCGCGAAGGTCCCCGGGCGGGTCGAGTCGATGAGGCTGATCCCGGAGCGGCCCCGGGTGCCCGAGGAGGTGCTGCGCGCGATCGAGGAGGCCGACTGGGTGATCGTCGGCCCCGGCTCCTGGTACACCTCGGTGCTGCCGCACCTGCAGATCCCCGAGATCGCGGAGGCCCTGCGCACCACCCGCGCCCACCGCTGCGTGGTCATGAACCTCTCCTCGGGGGGCGAGGAGATCGAGGGGATGCGCAGCACGGACCTGCTGCGCGTGCTGTTGGACAGCGCGCCCGAGACGAGCTTCGACACCGTGATCGCCGACCCGACGGCCCTCGAGGACGCGGTGGAGCTCGCGGAGTTCGCGCGCACACGAGAAATACGTACCCTGCTGAGGCAGGTGAGCGTGGGCGGCGGGGTGCCGGTCCACGACCCTGTGCGGCTCGCCGCCGCCTACCGCGACGTGTTCGACGGCGTGTACGGGGATGTCGAGGGGACGCAGGACGAGGAAGAGGGGACTCAGCATGGCATTGACCGCTGACGCCAAGGAGGAGCTGTCGCGGATCGACGTGGCGCGCCCGTCGGCCCGGAAGGCGGAGGCCGCGGCGATGCTGCGCTTCGCCGGCGGCCTGCATTTGCAGGGCGGGCGCGTGGTGATCGAGGCCGAGGTGGACAGCGCCGCGACCGCGCGGCGGCTGCGCGCGATCATCGCCGACGTCTACGGGCACGGCAGCGACATCGCGGTGCTCGCACCGTCGGGGATCCGGCGCTCGACGACGTACATCGTGCGCGTGCACGGCGACGGCGCGGTGCTCGCCCGCCAGACGGGCCTGCTGGACGCCCGCGGCCGTCCCGTGCGCGGGATGCCGCCGGCCGTCGTCGGCGGCGCCGCGGTGGACGCCGAGGCCGCCTGGCGCGGCGCGTTCCTCGCCCGCGGCTCCCTCACCGAGCCGGGCCGCAGCTCCGCGCTCGAGCTCGGCTGCCCGGGGCCCGAGGTCGCGCTCGCGATGGTGGGCGCCGCCCGGCGCCTGGGCATCGCCTCGAAGGCCCGCGAGGTCCGCGGCGGCGACCGCGTGGTGCTGCGCGACGGCGACGCGATCGCTGCCCTGCTCACGCGCATGGGCGCCCATCAGACCGTCCTGGTGTGGGAGGAGCGGCGCACGCGCCGCGAGGTCCGCGCGACCGCCCACCGCCTGGCGAACTTCGACGACGCCAACCTGCGTCGCTCGGCGCGGGCCGCGGTCGCCGCGGGGCAGCGCGTGGAGCGGGCGCTGGAGATCCTGGGCGACGAGGTCCCCGAGCACCTGCGCGAGGCCGGACGCCTGCGCGTCGAGCACCGTCAGGCGAGCCTCGAGGAGCTCGGCCGCCACGCCGATCCGCCGATGACCAAGGACGCGGTCGCCGGTCGCATCCGCCGCCTGCTCGCGATGGCCGACAAGCGCGCCGAGGAGCTCGGCGTCCCCGGCACCGACGAGGTCAACGAGGGCGGCGAGGACGCGCGCTCCTGAGCCGGGAGCCGCGCCGCGGTCCAGGGAGCGGACCCGTTCCGACGTGACCCAGTGCATTGATAGACTGATCCGCGGTCGTGATCGTCGTCTCGGGTTCCCGGGAGGCGCCGCGGTCGTCCGAGCGTACGAGGGCGTGCGCGACACACATCCCCGCAGCCTCCTGGGCTGCGATCCAAGGAGGAACCGTGACCACTAAGGTCGGAATCAACGGATTCGGTCGCATCGGGCGCAACTTCCTGCGCGCCGCCCTCGAGCAGGGTGCCGACATCGAGGTCGTGGGCGTCAACGATCTGACGGACAACGCGACGCTCGCCAACCTCATCAAGTACGACTCCATCGGCGGCGTGCTGCCCTACGAGGTCAGCCACGACGACGACTCCATCACCGTCGGCGACCTCACCTTCAAGGCCTTCGCCGAGCGCGACCCGAAGAACATCCCGTGGGGCGAGATCGGCGCGGACGTCGTCATCGAGTCCACCGGCATCTTCACCGACGCCGAGAAGGCCAAGGCCCACCTCGAGGGCGGTGCGAAGAAGGTCATCATCTCCGCTCCCGCGAAGAACGAGGACGCGACCTTCGTCATCGGCGTGAACGAGGGCGACTACGACCCGGCGAAGCACGACATCGTCTCGAACGCCTCGTGCACCACCAACAGCCTCGCCCCTGTGGCCAAGGTGCTGAACGACGAGTTCGGCATCGTCAAGGGCCTCATGACCACGGTCCACGCCTACACCTCGGACCAGGTCCTGCAGGACGGCCCCCACAAGGATCCGCGCCGCGCCCGCGCCGCCGCCCTGAACATCGTGCCCACCACGACCGGCGCCGCCAAGGCCGTCGCGCTCGTGCTGCCCGAGCTCAAGGGCAAGCTCGACGGCTACTCGCTGCGCGTGCCGGTCCCCACCGGCTCGATCACGGACCTCACCTTCGAGGCCTCCCGCGAGGTCACCGCCGAGGAGATCAACGCCGCGGTGAAGAAGGCCGCCGAGGGCCCGCTCAAGGGCATCCTGCGGTACACCGAGGACCCGATCGTCTCCAAGGACATCGAGCACGATCCGCACTCCTCGATCTTCGACAGCCAGCTCACCAAGGTGAACGGCAACCTCGTCAAGGTCTTCACCTGGTACGACAACGAGTGGGGCTTCTCCAACCGCCTCGTCGAGCTCACCTCGCTCGTCGGCAAGAGCCTCTGACCCTCTCCCTCACGGAGAACGGGTCCGACGGAGCCCGTCCGGCGCCGCCCCTGCGAGGCGCGGCCCGGGCGGGCTCCGTCGCACGCACCCCTCGACACTAGGAGCCACCCCGTGCTGAAGACCATCGCGTCGCTCGGCGACCTGCGCGGCAAGCGGGTCATCGTCCGCGCCGACCTCAACGTGCCGCTGGACGGCACCACGATCACCGACGACGGCCGCATCCGCGCCGCCCTGCCCACGATCTCGACGCTCACAGGCGCCGGTGCGCGCGTCGTCGTGATCTCCCACCTCGGCCGCCCCAAGGGCGCGCCCGAGGAGAAGTACTCGCTGCGCCCCGTCGTCGGGCGGCTGTCCGAGCTCCTCGGCGCCGACGTCGCCTTCGCGACCGACACCGTGGGCGACAGCGCCCGGCAGACCGTGGACGCCCTCGCCGACGGCCAGGTCGCGATCCTCGAGAACCTCCGCTTCAACCCGGGGGAGACCGCGAAGGACGAGGCCGAGCGCCGCGCCTTCGCCGAGCAGATCGCCGCGCTCGGCGACGCCTTCGTCTCCGACGGCTTCGGCGTCGTCCATCGCAAGCAGGCCTCCGTGTACGAGCTCGCACAGCTCCTGCCCTCGGCCGCCGGCGAGCTCGTGACCAGCGAGGTCGAGGCCCTGCGCAAGGTGACCGACGACCCGGAGCGCCCCTTCGTCGTGATCCTCGGCGGCGCCAAGATCGCCGACAAGCTCGGCGTCATCGAGAACCTGCTGACCAAGGCCGATCGGATCCTCATCGGCGGCGGCATGGCGTACACCTTCCTCAAGGCCCAGGGCCATGAGATCGGCAAGTCCCTGCTGGACGCCGAGCGCGTCGACACCGTGCGCGAGTACCTCGAGACGGCGCAGGAGAACGGCGTCGAGCTCGTGCTGCCCGTGGACACGGTCGTCGCCCGGGAGTTCTCGGCCGACGCGGAGCCGACGACGGTCCCCGCCGACCAGATCCCCGCCGACCAGGAGGGCATGGACATCGGCCCGAGGACCGCGGAGCTGTTCGCGGAGAAGATCGCCGATGCGCGCACGATCTTCTGGAACGGCCCGATGGGGGTCTTCGAGTTCGAGACCTTCGCACGGGGCACGAAGGACGTCGCCACGGCCCTCGCCGACGCCGACGGCTTCACCGTGATCGGCGGCGGCGACTCCGCGGCCGCCGTCCGCACCCTGGGCTTCGACGAGTCCGCGTTCTCGCACATCTCGACCGGCGGCGGTGCGAGCCTCGAGCTGATCGAGGGCAAGGAGCTGCCGGGCATCGCCGTCCTGGAGGAGGACCACGCATGAGCACCACCCGCACCCCGCTGATGGCGGGCAACTGGAAGATGAACCTCGACTGGAAGCAGGGCCTGTCCCTCGTCGAGGACCTGGGCGACGCCCTCAAGGGCCTGGACACCTCCGCCGTCGAGGCGGCCGTGCTGCCCCCGTTCGTGGACCTGCGCACCGTGCAGACGGCCGTGGACGCCGGGGAGCTCCCGATCTCCTACGGGTCCCAGGACGTGTCGGAGCACGAGTCCGGCGCCTTCACCGGAGAGGTCTCGGCCTCCATGCTCACGGCCCTCGGCGCGACCTACGCGACCATCGGCCACTCCGAGCGCCGCCAGTACCACGGTGAGACCGAGCAGATCACCAACGCCAAGGTGAAGGCGGCCCTCGGCGGCGGTCTGACCCCCATCCTCTGCGTCGGCGAGCCGCTCGAGGAGAGGAAGGCGGGCAAGCAGGTCGAGTACACGCTCGCCCAGCTCGAGGGCGGCCTCGAGGGCGTCGACGCCGCACAGGTCGGCTCCCTCGTCGTCGCCTACGAGCCGGTCTGGGCGATCGGCACCGGCGAGGTCGCGACCCCGGATGACGCCCAGGAGGTCTGCGGAGCGATTCGCGACTGGGTGCGCACCGCCCACGGCGAGGCCGCGGCCGACGCCGTGCGCGTCCTCTACGGCGGCTCCGTGAAGTCCTCGAACGTCGCCGAGCTGATGACGAAGCCCGATGTCGACGGCGCCCTCGTGGGCGGGGCCTCGCTGAAGGCCGACGAGTTCGCGAAGATCGTCCGCTACCAGGACGCCTGAGCGGCACGACCGGACGAGGAGCCGAACGGCTCACATCCGGCGGGGCGGGTCCGGCGACGGATCCGCCCCGTGTCGTATCCTGGCGCAGTTCCAACGTCCTGTGAGGAGTGTCCGTGGACCTCAACCTGCTCAAGCTGATCCTGCAGATCGTGCTGGCGATCACCGGCATCGCAGTGATCCTGCTGGTGCTGCTGCACCGCGGCAAGGGCGGCGGCCTGTCCGACATGTTCGGCGGCGGCGTGTCCTCGTCCGCGAGCGCCTCCGGCGTCGCCGAGCGCAACCTCGACCGCCTCACGGTCACCCTCGCCGTCGTCTTCGGCGCCGCGGCCGTGGGCCTGGGAGTGCTCGAGCGCTTCATGTGATGCTCCGGCGCGCGGCGCGCGCATGAGTCAGCCGTCCGAGAGGCCGGGAGGATGCGATCCTCCCGGCCTCTCTCATTCCCGGAGAGGCAGCAGGGTGCCCGACGGGGCGACAAGGCGCGCCGTCGCACAGCGCGTCGCAGTGCGCGTCGCACAGCGGGACAGCGCACAGAGAGAGGGCCCGACCGCGCCACGTGCGCGGTCGGGCCCTCTCGGTGCTCCGGGCGGTCGTCCCGGTGCGGCCTGCTCGTCAGCCCTTCTGCAGGCCCGTCGCCGAGGACTCGTCGAGGTACCAGGTGGTGGACTCGAGCCCGCGCACCGAGGAGGCCGGGACCTCCCACGGGTCGATGCCCTCGTGGGCGCGCGCGACCGCCTCGGCCTTCTCCTCGCCGGCGGCGAGCAGGCCCACGTGGCGGGAGGAGTTCAGCACGGGCCAGGTCAGCGACACCCGCAGCGGCGGCGGCTTGGGGGAGTCGACCACGGCCACGGCGCTCGCGCCGTCGAGCTGCTGCGCGGGATGGCGCGGGAACAGCGAGGCCACGTGGCCGTCGGGGCCGACGCCCAGCAGCAGCACGTCGAAGAACGCCTCGCCGCGGGTGCGGAACGGACGGTCGCCGCCCGAGCGGTCCAGCTCCTGGCCGTACCAGGCGGCGGCCTCGTCCAGGGACATGCCGCTCGAGGTCGAGGGGACCGGATGCACCTTGCCGGGCGCGAAGGCGATCTTCTCGAGGAAGCCGACGCGCACCGCCTGGTCGTTGCGGTCCTCCGAGTCGGCGTCGACGAAGCGCTCGTCGCCCCACCACACGTGCACGGCGGCCGGGTCGACCTCGTGCTCGACGAAGGCGACGGGGAGGGCGTCGGCGGTTGCGGTGCCGATGGTGCCGCCGGTGACCACGAGGTGCGCCTCTCCGCGTGCGGAGATCGCCTCGGCGAGGCGGGAGGCCACGTCGTCGGCGGCGCGCACGGCGGCGGCCTCGAGGGACTCCGAGACGGCGTCCGTCGGCTCCGGCTTGCCCTTCGCGAAGGTGGAGGCGTCCTCGACCTTGGAGAAGGCGTGGGCGAGGACCTCGCCGTAGACCTCGTCGGGGTCGAGGCGGCGCAGCTCCTCGGCGAGCAGCTCGTAGAGGGAGCTGGCGGGCACAGGTACGCGCTGGTCCTCCTGGTCGCCGGGCAGGGAGATGATGACGCTGTCGCCGTCGCCGCGGCGCAGGGCCACGGTCCCGTCCTCGCGCTCGAAGACGAGGGACTGGGGGCCGGCGGGGCAGCCGTCGACGGTCTCGATGTCGACCTCGAGCCCGAGCTCGAGGGCGAGCCACGCGGCGAGCAGGCGCACCGAGGGATCGCCCGCGGGTCCGGCGACGCTCACGCTGCGCGGGAGGGAGATCGGCGGGGTCTCGTAGGCCGTGGCGGCCAGTCCGCGCCAGCGGGTGATGCGGGCCCAGGAGAGGTCGGAGTCGCCGCTGGAGTAGCCGCGGCGCAGGCGCTTGAGCGTCGCGTCGGGGTCGCTCGAGGAGGTGGCGTCGGTGATGCGGCGCTGGGAGATCGACCCCAGGACGTCGTGGACCGGGGACGAGGGAGCGTCCTCGGGCCACCAGGTGACGATCGGGGCGTCGGGCAGCAGCAGCGGGGTGATGAGCGTGTCCAGGCTGGACATGACCTCGCCGCGGGCGCGGAGGATGACGATCTCGCCGGCTCCCGCGTCGCGGCCCACGCGGATCTCCGCGTCCAGTCCGGTCTCGGCGTCGGTGTCGGCATCGACCACGATGACCCGCGAGGGGTGCTCGTGGCTGGCCTGCACGGCGGCCTGCAGGGGCTGATCGATGTCCTCCCCGGTCGCGACGATGATCAGCGTGAGCACGCTGCCCACGGTGGTCGCGCCGAAGGTCTCGCGCATCTGCGTCATCTTCTTGTCGACGGCGGATGCGGTGGTGTCGTTCAGGGTGGTGATCACGGTCGCCTCCAGGCGCGTCCGTCGCGCGTGAGCATCTCGTTGGCGGTCTCCGGGCCCCAGGTGCCGGGGCGGTACGGAGCGGGCGGAAGGTTCTTCGCCCAGTAGTCGGTGATCGGGTCGAGGATCTCCCAGGACAGCTCGACCTCCCGCTGGCGCGGGAACAGCGGCGGGTCTCCCAGGAGCATGTCCAGGATCAGCCGCTCGTAGGCCTCGGGCGATTCCTCGGTGAACGAGGACCCGTACTGGAAGTCCATGTTCACGTCCCGCACCTCCATCTGGGTGCCGGGGACCTTGGAGCCGAACCGCATGGTCACGCCCTCGTCGGGCTGGACGCGGATCACGATCGCGTTCTGGCCGAGGTCCGCGGTGTCCGTGGAGGAGAACGGCAGGAACGGCGCGGACTTGAAGACCACGGCGATCTCGGTGACGCGGCGGCCCAGGCGCTTGCCCGCGCGCAGGTAGAACGGGACGCCCGCCCAGCGGCGGGTGTTCACGTCCAGGCGCATCGCGGCGAACGTCTCGGTCGTGGAGTCGGCGGGGATGCCGTCCTCCTCGAGGTAGCCCTTGACCTCCTCGCCGCCCTGCAGACCCGCGACGTACTGTCCGCGGGCGGTGTGCAGGGAGAGGTCCTCGGGCAGGGAGATGGCCTCCAGGACCTTCTCCTTCTCCGTGCGCAGCTCCTTGGCGTCGAAGGAGATGGGCTCCTCCATCGCGGTCAGCGCGAGCAGCTGCAGGAGGTGGTTCTGGATGACGTCGCGCGCGGTGCCGATGCCGTCGTAGTAGCCCGCGCGCGAGCCGATGCCGATGTCCTCGGCCATCGTGATCTGCACGTGGTCGACGTAGTTGGCGTTCCAGATCGGCTCGAACATCTGGTTCGCGAAGCGGAACGCGAGGATGTTCTGGACCGTCTCCTTGCCCAGGTAGTGGTCGATGCGGAAGACGTCCTCCGGGCGGAAGACCTTCTCCACGACGTCGTTGAGCTCCTTCGCGGAGGCCAGGTCGTGGCCGAAGGGCTTCTCGATGACCACGCGCCGCCAGGAGCCGTCGCGCGGGGTGTTCAGTCCCGAGTTCGCCAGCTGCGAGCAGACCTGCGGGAACGCGTCCGGCGGGATCGAGAGGTAGAAGGCGTGGTTGCCGCCCGTGCCGCGGGTGCGGTCCAGCTCCTCGACGACCTCGGTGAGCTTCTGGAAGGCGGCGGTGTCGTCGAAGGTGCCGGTGACGAAGCGCAGGCCGCCGCGCAGCTGCTCGAAGGTCGACTCGTCGAACTCGGTGCGGGCGTGCTCGGTGACGGACGTGCGCACGTAGTCGGCGAAGTCGTCATGGCTCCAGTCGCGGCGGCCGTAGCCGACCAGGCCGAAGCTCGGCGGCAGCAGACCCCGGTGGGCCAGGTCGTAGATCGCGGGAAGGAGCTTCTTGCGGGCGAGGTCTCCGGTGACGCCGAACATCACCATCGAGCTCGGCCCCGCGATCAGCGGCAGACGCCGATCACGGGGATCGCGCAGCGGATTGCGCGGAGTGGGGGTCGTGTTCACGATCATCCTTCCGGCACGTGGCGGAGCCGACCCGTCGGGGGCGGCTCCGCCGTGTGCTCGATGGAGTGAGGGCCGCGGCCCCTCCTCTCCGCGCGGCGCCGCGGGCGGCGCTCAGGAGCGGACGGAGGAGGGGAGGCGGCGGGGTGGGGTCAGGCCGAGGCCGAGGCGATCTGCGCCGCGACGGTCTCGAGCAGCTCGTTCCAGGCCTTCTCGAACTTCTCGACGCCCTCGCGCTCGAGGACGGCGTAGACGTCGTCGAGGTCGACGCCCGCGGCGGAGATCTTCTCGAGGTCCGCGGCCGAGGCCTGCGCGGCCTCCGCGTCCAGCGCCTTCCCGGGCTCGGAGTGGTCGGCGACCGCGTCGAGCGTCTTCTCCGGCATCGTGTTCACGGTGGGGGAGGCGACCAGCTGGTCGACGTACATGGTGTCGGCGTACTCGGGGTTCTTCACACCGGTGGAGGCCCACAGCGCGCGCTGCACGTGGGCGCCCTTCGCGGCGAGCTCCTCGAATCGCTCCGAGGAGAACTTCTCGAGGTACACGCCGAAGGCCACGCGGGCGTTCGCCACGCCGGCCTTGCCGCGCAGCTCCAGGGCGTCCCCGCCCAGCTTCTCGAGGCGCGCGTCGATCTCGGTGTCGAAGCGCGAGACGAAGAAGGAGCCGACCGAGCGGATGGTCGAGAGGTCGATGCCGGCGGCGTCGGCCTTCTCGAGGCCCGCCAGGTAGGCGTCGATGACCTCGCGGTAGCGGTCCACGGAGAAGATGAGCGTCACGTTGACGCTGATGCCCGCGCCGATCACCTCGGTGATGGCCGGCAGGCCCTCCTTGGTTGCGGGGATCTTGATCATCACGTTGCTGCGGTCCACGACCTCGCTGAGGTGGTGGGCCTGTGCGATCGTCTTCTCGGTCTCGTGCGCCAGGCGCGGGTCGACCTCGATCGAGACGCGGCCGTCCTGGCCCTCGGTGGCCTCGGCGACCGGGGCGAAGAGGTCCGAGGCGGCGCGCACGTCGTCGGTCGTGAGCTTCTCGACGACCGCGTCGACGTCCTTGCCGGCCTTCGCGAGCTCGGCGATGTCGGCGTCGTAGTCCTGGGCGCCGGAGATCGCGGCCTGGAAGATCGAGGGGTTGGTGGTGACGCCCACGATGTTCTTCGTGTCCACGAGCTCCTGGAGGTTGCCGGAGGTCAGGCGGCCGCGGGAGAGGTCGTCCAGCCAGATCGACACGCCGGCGTCGGAGAGGGCCTGGGTGCGGGTGTTCTGGGTCATGAGGGGAATCCTTCCTCGGCGCGCGCGGCGCCGATCAGATCATGGGGAGTCGGAGACGGACGGTCGTCGTGGATGCGCGGGGCGGGTCCGGGGCCCGAGGGCCGACGGCGGGCTCCCGCGCGGGCACGGCGAGAAGAGGGGGCGGGACCTCTGGGGTCCCGCCCCCGTCGGCGGATCAGCTGCGTGCGGCCTCGATGGATTCCTTCGCGGCGGCCACCACCGCGTCGGCCGTGAAGCCGTACTCGCGGAAGAGCGTGGCCGCGTCCGCGGAGGCGCCGTAGTGCTCGAGGCTGACGGCGCGGCCCGCGTCGCCCAGGTACTTAAACCAGGACTGGGCGATGCCCGCCTCGACGCTCACCCGGGCGCGGACGCCGCGGGGGAGGACCGACTCGCGGTAGGCCTCGTCCTGGTCCTCGAACCACTCGACGGACGGCATGGAGACCACGCGGGTCGGCGTGCCGGCCTCCTCGAGCTGCTTCTGCGCCTCGACGGCGTACTGCACCTCGGAGCCGGTGGCGATGAGGATGACCTCGGGCTCGCCGCTGCCGGCGTCCTTGAGGACGTAGCCGCCCCGGGCGACGCCGTCGGCGCTCGCGTACTCGCCGCGGTCCAGCGTCGGCAGGGCCTGGCGGGAGAGGATCAGGCCGATCGGGCGCTCGCGGCGTTCGATCGTCGCCTTCCAGGCGGCGGCCGTCTCGTTGGCGTCGGCCGGGCGGACGACGTCCAGGCCCGGGATGGCGCGCAGCGCGGCGAGGTGCTCGACCGGCTGGTGGGTGGGGCCGTCCTCGCCCAGGCCGATGGAGTCGTGGGTCCACACGTAGATGTTGTCCACGCCCATCAGGGCCGAGAGGCGCACGGCGCCGCGCATGTAGTCCGAGAACTGCAGGAACGTGCCGCCGTAGGCGCGGGTGAGCTCGTCGAGGTTGATCCCGGAGAGGATCGCGCCCATGGCGTGCTCGCGGATGCCGAAGTGCAGCGTGCGACCGTACTCGTCGCCCGAGAACTCCTTGGTGGAGCGCTCGGCGGGGATGAAGGAGGGCTCGCCGTCCATGGTGGTGTTGTTCGAGCCGGCGAGGTCGGCCGAGCCGCCCCAGAGCTCGGGCAGCACGGGGGCGAGGGCGTTGAGCACCTTGCCGGATGCGGCACGGGTGGCCAGGCCCTTGGCGTCGGCCTCGAAGACGGGCAGGGCGTCGGCCCAGCCGTCGGGGAGGTCGCCGGCGACGAGCCGGTCCAGCAGCGCGGCGCGATCCGCGTTGGCCTCGCGCCAGCTCGCGAGCTTCTCGTCCCAGGCGGCGTGCGCCTCCTTGCCGCGCTGCACGAGCTCGCGGGTGCGGTCGAGGACCTCGGCGGGGACGTCGAAGGTCTTCTCGGGATCGAGCCCGAGCGCCTTCTTGAGGCCCGCGACCTCCTCATCGCCCAGGGCGGAGCCGTGGGAGGCGCCGGTGCCCTGCTTGGTGGGGGCGGGCCAGGCGATGACGGTGCGCAGGGCGATGAAGGACGGCTTGTCGGTGACCTTCTTGGCGTCCTCGATCGCTGCCTTGAGGGCGGCGACGTCCTCGACGTACTGCGTGCCGCCGTTGGTCCAGTCGACGCGGTGGACGTCCCAGCCCAGCGCCTCGTAGCGGGCCGCCGTGTCCTCGGTGAAGGCGATGTCGGTGTGGCCCTCGATCGAGATGTCGTTGTCGTCCCAGAGGACGATGAGGTTGCCCAGCTCCTGGGTGCCGGCGATCGAGGAGGCCTCGTTGGTGACGCCCTCCTGCATGTCGCCGTCGGAGGCGATCGCGAAGGTGAAGCGGTCGAAGGGGCTCTCGCCCGCGGGGGCCTCGGGGTCGAACAGGCCGCGCTCGCGACGCTGGGCCATGGCCATGCCGACGGCGGTCGCGAGGCCCTGGCCGAGCGGGCCGGTGGTGGTCTCGACGCCCTTGGTGTGGCCGACCTCGGGGTGCCCCGGGGTCTTCGAGCCCCAGGTGCGCAGGGACTCGATGTCCTCGAGCTCGAGGCCGAAGCCGCCGAGGTAGAGCTGGATGTACTGGGTGAGGCTCGAGTGACCCGCGGAGAGGACGAAGCGATCGCGGCCCAGCCACCCGGTGTCCGAGGGGTCGTGGCGCATGATGTCCTGGTACAGCAGGTAGGCGGCCGGGGCGAGGCTGATCGCCGTCCCCGGGTGGCCGTTCCCGACCTTCTGGACGGCGTCCGCCGCGAGGGTGCGCACCGTGTCGATCGCGCGCTTGTCCACGTCGGTCCAGCCGTCGATTCCCTTGAACGATTCGCTCACGAGTTGTTCTTCCTTCCGTCAGGAGCTGCAGGAGCGGCTCGCGTCGCCCGGGTCCCGGGGCGCGCCGCTCAGCGACCATTCGATCCTATCGCCCCGCCCCGTGGCCAGGGGTTGCCGCGACTTCTCGTGGGACGCGCATCCGGTGAGCCATGTCATGCGAGGTCAGGGACTCTCACGTCCCGAGCAACGGATCAGGCGACCGCGAAGATGTCCCGAGGTGACGAGAGGCACGCGGTGTGGCGCGTCGAGCATCCCGGCAGCGGTCCGCAGGGCCCGCCGCCGGGTAGTATCGGGCCCGTTCGCCCCCTCGGCGCAGACGCGTCGGTCGCAGCAGGAAGGACGGTGGACGGTGACCGCTCCCCACGGCACCCCCGCTCCCGGGACCGCCCGGCGCACCCCGCAGACGTCGCAGACCCCCGGGTCGGAGTCGGCCCCGGCCGCCTCGACCACCCCGGCCCCGTCGGGCCCCACGGGCCGCCGCGGCATCGGCCGCACCGTGCGCGCCTACGTCGCGCTCACCAAGCCGCGGATCATCGAGCTGCTGCTGATCACGACGATCCCCACCATGTTCCTCGCGGCCGGGGGCTTCCCGCACCCGCTGCTGATCCTCGCGACGATGATCGGCGGCTACCTCGCCGCCGGCGGCGCGAACACGCTGAACATGTACCTGGACCGCGACATCGACGCGAAGATGAAGCGGACGAAGAACCGTCCGATCGTCACCGGTGAGGTCTCCCCGCGCGCGGCCGTCGTCTTCGGCGTGGTGCTGTCGATCGCCTCCGCCCTCTGGCTGGGCCTGCTCGTGAACTGGGCCTCGGCGGTGCTCGCGATCGCCGCGATCCTGCTGTACGTGCTCTTCTACACGATGTTCCTCAAGCGCCGGACCTCGCAGAACATCGTCTGGGGCGGGATCGCCGGCTGCATGCCCGTGCTGATCGGCTGGTCGGCCGTCACGGGGACGGTCTCCTGGACCGCGTTCCTGCTGTTCCTGGTGATCTTCTTCTGGACGCCGCCGCACTACTGGCCGCTCGCCGAGAAGTTCACCAAGGACTACGAGACCGCGGGCGTGCCCATGCTCCCTGTGGTCAGCTCCCGCACGAACGTCGCCCACCAGATGGTGCTGCACAGCGTGCTCATGGTCGCCTCGAGCCTCGCGATCATCCCGCTGGGGCACACCGGCTGGGTCTACGCGGTCGCCGCCGTGGCCTCGGGCGCCTGGTTCCTCTTCCTCGTCATCCGCTACGCGGTGCGCACGCACAAGGGTCTGACCGGGAAGAAGCTCGGCCCGATGGTCGTCTTCCACGGCTCGATCACGTACCTGACGCTGCTGTTCGTGGCGCTCGCGATCGACCCGTTCGTCCGCTTCTGAGCAGCTGGGCCGAGCCCGTGGTCGCCGCCGATGCCGACCCCGCCGAGGTGCGCACGGGCGACGCCCGCGACCTCGAGCAGTACCTGAGCCATCTGCGCGTCGAGCGCGGCCTGTCCGAGAACACGCTGGCCGCCTACCGCCGCGACCTCACCCGCTACCTGCGCCACCTCGCCCGGGAGGACCGGGCGCTGCACGCGATGACCCCGGAGGACGTCTCGGCCTGGCTGCGCACGGTCCGCTCGGGGGCCGACGGGGGATCGGCGCTCGCGGCCTCGAGCGCCGCGCGGGCGCTGGCCGCCGTCCGCGGCCTGCACGCCTTCCTCGACGCCGAGCGCACCTCGAGCACCGGCGACCCCACGCGGCTGCTGCGCGCCCCGAGCCGTCCGCGCACGCTGCCGCACCCGATCACGATCGACGAGGCCGCTCGTCTCGTCGAGGCCGCGGGCCGGCCCGGCACCGGTGCGCTCTCCGCCGAGCGCGCCCTGCGGGACCGTGCCCTGCTCGAGGTGCTCTACGGACTCGGCGCACGCATCTCCGAGGCGATCGGCCTGGACGTCGACGACGTCGATCCGCTCGAGCGCGCGGCGGTGCTGCGCGGCAAGGGGGACAAGCACCGCGTGGTGCCCGTCGGGCGCTTCGCCCTCGAGGCGCTGGAGGCGTATCTCACCCGGGCCCGGCCCTCCCTCGCCTCCAGGGGACGCGGCACCCCGGCGATCTTCCTGGGCTCGCGCGGCACCCGTCTCACCCGGCAGGCGGCCTGGCAGATCGTGCAGCGCGCCGCCGCCGACGCGGACCTCGAGGGCGCGATCGGACCGCACACCCTGCGCCACTCCTTCGCGACCCACCTCCTGCACGGCGGCGCCGACGTCCGCGCGGTCCAGGAGCTTCTGGGGCACGCCTCGGTCACCACCACCCAGCTCTACACGCAGGTGACGGTCGACTCCCTGCGCGAGGCCCACGCGGCTGCCCATCCGCGCTCCCGCGACCGGGCCTGAGACGGGGCCCAGCGTCCGCTGAAGCGGCGCCGCGGCCCCGCCGGGCGGGACCGGCGGGCCAGGGGAACCCATGGGGCTTAGACTTGCGGGGCGATCCGCGGCCCCGCCACGTGCGGCGGAGCCGCCCCGCGTCCGCCGCGCGCACCGCGGCGGGACCCGAGCAGCGGGTCCCGATCGGCAGGATCGGCGCAGCAGCGCAGCAGTACGACGCCCGGACGAGCAGACGACAGGAACACCACGTGAGCGACTCCTCCAAGTTGACCCTGGACATCGACCTGGGACCCACGGGTCTCCCGCGGCCCGATTTCCCCGAGCCCCCGGCGCTGGAGAGCCACGGCCCCGCGCGCGTGATCTCGATGGTCAACCAGAAGGGCGGCGTCGGGAAGACCACGAGCGTCATCAACCTCGGCGCGGCCCTCGCGGAGATGGGCCGCAAGGTGCTCCTCGTGGACCTCGACCCGCAGGGCGCACTCTCCGCCGGCACCGGCGTGAACCCCTACGAGCTCGACATCACCGTCTACAACCTGCTCATGGACCGCAGCCACGACGTCCACGACGTCATCCAGTCCACGAGCACCGACGACCTCGACGTGCTCCCGGCGAACATCGACCTCTCCGCGGCCGAGGTCCAGCTGGTCAACGAGGTCGCGCGCGAGATGGCGCTCGCCCGCGTGCTGCGACCCGTGATGGACGAGTACGACGTGATCATCATCGACTGCCAGCCCTCGCTGGGTCTGCTCACCGTGAACGCGCTCGCGGCCAGCCACGGCGTGATCATCCCGCTCGAGGCCGAGTACTTCGCCCTGCGCGGCGTCGCCCTGCTCGTGGAGACCATCGAGAAGGTGCAGGACCGCATCAACCCCCGCCTCGACATCGACGGCATCCTCATCACGATGTTCGATCCGCGCACGCTGCACGCCCGCGAGGTCAGCCAGAGGGTCGTCGAGGCCTTCCCGGACCGGGTCTTCCGCACCACCATCAATCGCACGGTGAAGTTCCCCGACGCGTCGGTGGCCGCGGAGCCGATCACCTCCTTCGCCTCCTCCACCAAGGGCGCGGAGTCCTACCGGCAGCTCGCGCGGGAGCTCGTCGCGCGCGGCTGCGCCGCCTGATGGCCGAGCGCCGCCGCAGCGCCTTCACCCCGCCGCGCAGCGTCCGCCTGCGGGACAGCGACGGACGGCCGGCGCCCGCCGCCGAGTCCGCCCCGGCCAGCGGCGAGCGCCTGCAGAAGGTCCTCGCCCGCGCGGGGTTCGGCTCCCGGCGCGCCTGCGAGGCGATCATCGCGCAGGGGCGCGTGAGCGTCGACGGCGAGACCGTGCTCGAGCAGGGCGTGCGCATCGACCCTGCGCGGCAGGTCGTGCACGTGGACGGCCGCCGCCTCCAGCTCGACGGGGGCAAGCGCACCGTCGCTCTGAACAAGCCCCGCCACGTCGTCAGCGCCATGTCCGACCCGGAGGGCCGTCGCGACCTCACCGAGTTCGCGGAGCGCTTCCCGGAGCGGCTCTACCACGTGGGCCGCCTCGACTTCGAGACAGAGGGCCTGCTCCTGCTCACCAACGACGGCGAGCTCGCCCACCGCCTCACCCACCCGAGCTTCGACGTCGAGAAGACGTACGTGTGCCGCTTCCCGCTCACCGGGGCCTTCCCGCGCGGCCTGCTCAAGGCTCTGCGCGAGGGCGTCGAGCTCGAGGACGGCCCCGCCCGCGCCGATCGTGCGCGGCTCGTCGCCCACGATGGGCGCGAGGCCGTCGTCGAGGTCACCCTCCACGAGGGCCGCAACCGCATCGTGCGCCGCATGTTCGCCTCCCAGGGCCACGAGCTCACGGCCCTCGTGCGCACCCGCATCGGCCCGATCCTGCTCGCGGACCTCGCCCCCGGGCAGATCCGAGAGCTCGAGCCGAAGGAGCTCGGCACGCTGATGGCGGAGGTCGGCCTGTGAGCGAGGCGCCCGCTGCTCACGACGCGCCCGTGCTGCCGAGCCCGGTCCTCGTCATCGGCACCGGCCTGATCGGCGGGTCCCTCGGACTCGCCCTGGGCGGCGCGGGCGTCGAGGTCCACGTGCAGGACATCTCCCCGGGCACCACCTCGCTCGCGGTCGAGCTCGGCGTGGGGCGCGTCCGGCGTGCGGACGACGCCGACCCCGCGCTCGTCGTCGTCGCCGCCCCGCCCGACGTCGCCGCAGCCCTCGTCGCCCAGGCGCTCGAGGCCTACCCCGAGGCCCTCGTGGTCGACGTCGCGAGCGTCAAGCGCGTGGTCCTCGAGGACCTGCGCGCTCGCGCCGCCGCCGGGGAGCTCACCGCCGACGACCTCTCTCGCTACCTCGGCACCCATCCCATGGCCGGGCGCGAGGTCTCCGGCGTGATCGCCGCCCGCGCCGACCTGTTCCTGGGCCGCCCCTTCGTGATCTGCCCGCACGAGGGCACGCGCCGCGGCGCGGTCGCCCGGCTCCGCCAGATCGCGACCGAGCTGGGCTCCCTGCCCGTGGTGATGGAGGCGGCCCGCCACGACGAGGCCGTCGCCCGTGTCTCCCATGCCCCGCAGGTGCTCGCGAGCCTGCTCGCGACCGGCCTGCTGGAGGCCGAGGAGCAGGCCCTCGAGCTCTCCGGCCAGGGACTGCGCGACACCACGCGCATCGCCGCCTCGGACCCGCGGCTGTGGGTCGAGATCCTGGGCGCGAACGCCCGAGCCCTGCTCCCGGTGCTCGGCGACATGCAGGAGCGGCTCGCGGGCGTCGCCGACGCCCTGTCCACCATGCAGGGCGATCCGGACCCGTCCGTCGGCTCGCGCCGCGAGCTCGCGCGCCTCATCGCCGACGGCAACCGCGGGGTCGCCCGCATCCCCGGCAAGCACGGCAGCGGCACCGACGCCTTCGCGACGGTCTCGGTGATGGTCCCCGACAGCCCCGGCGAGCTCGCGCGTCTGCTCACCGAGACCGGCCAGATCGGGGTCAACCTCGAGGACCTCCATCTCGAGCACTCGCTCGGCCAGCGGGTGGGCGTCGCCCACATCGCGGTGATCCCGAGCCATGAGGATCTGCTCACGAGGGAGCTCGCCCGGCGCGGATGGAGCGTGCTCGAGGGCTGAGCGCCCGTATCCTGATCCGATGGAGTCCTCCGCAGCCCAGCCCGCATCCGAGCACGCCGTCACGTCGGACGCAGCGCCCGTCGGCGCGCCCCGCGGCGTGACCGTCGCGATCGACGGCCCCGCCGGCTCGGGCAAGTCGACCGTGGCCCGTCGCGTCGCCGAGGTCACCGGCGGCGGGTTCCTCGACACCGGCGCCATGTACCGGGCCGTGACCTGGCAGTGCCTCCAGGACGGCATCGACCTCGAGGACCGCGAGGCCGTCGCGCACGTCGCCGAGACCCTCGACCTGGACCTCGGGACCGACCCCGCCGGGGCCACCGTCGCCGTCGGCGGCCGGGACGTGACCGCCGAGATCCGCACCCAGGGCATCAGCGGCAAGGTCTCCGCGATCGCCACGAACACGGCCGTGCGCCCGATCCTCCAGCGCCGCCAGCGCGAGATCCTGCGGGAGACCGCCGATCTCCGCGGCCTCTGCGCCGCCGAGGGCCGCGACATCACCACCGTCGTGGCTCCCGACGCCGACGTGCGCGTGCTGCTCACCGCGAGCGACGAGGCCCGGATGGCCCGGCGCGCCGCCGAGCTCGGCCTCGACGACTCCGAGGAGAGTCGCGAGCGCATGCGCGACCAGGTGCTGCGCCGCGACCGCGACGACTCCACGGTCTCCGAGTTCCTCACCGCCGCCGAGGGCGTCACCCCGATCGACACCACCGACCTCACGATCGAGCAGGTCATCGAGCGCGTCCTGGCCCTCGTGGACGAGGCCCGCGCGCGCCACGAGCAGGCGGCGGACGTCCAGGACGGACCGCAGGACGTCCAGGGCGATCCTCAGGACGCGCAGAACGATCCCGAGGTGCACTGGACGGGCGGCCCGGACGCCGCCGCCTCCCTCGGGGTCGAGCCCACCGACGAGGAGATCGCCGAGGCCTGGCGCGCCGGTCTCGAGGACTACGACCTCGACGACGAGGACCTCGCCCTCCTGAGCGAGGGGATCGAGGAGGCGCCCGTCGGCCGTGCGGCGAAGAACCTGCCGGTCCTGGCCGTGGTCGGCCGCCCGAACGTCGGCAAGTCGACCCTCGTGAACCGCATCCTGGGCCGCCGCGAGGCCGTGGTCGAGGACGTCCCGGGCGTGACCCGCGACCGCGTCTTCTACGCGGCCGAGTGGGCGGGCACCGACTTCTGGCTCGTCGACACCGGCGGCTGGGAGGACAAGGTCCAGGGCATCGCCTACCGGGTCGCCGAGCAGGCCGAGGTCGCGATCGAGCTCGCCGACGCCGTCCTCTTCGTGGTCGACGCGACCGTCGGCATCACCACCACCGACGAGCAGCTGCTCAAGGTGCTGCGCCGCTCGGACCGCCCCGTGATCCTCGCGGCCAACAAGGTCGACGACGAGCGCGGCGAGCTCGAGGCCGCAGCCCTGTGGAACCTTGGCCTGGGGGAGCCGCACCCGGTGTCCGCGATCCACGGCCGCGGCTCGGGCGATCTGCTCGACGCCGTCCTCGCAGCGCTCCCGGAGGAGGGCCGCGGGGCGGTTCCCGACGACGGCCCCCGGCGCGTCGCCCTGCTGGGCCGCCCGAACGTCGGCAAGTCCTCCCTGCTGAACCGCCTGGCGGGGGAGAACCGCGTGGTGGTCGACGATCTCGCGGGCACGACCCGCGACCCCGTCGACGAGAAGATCGAGCTGGGCGGACAGGTCTGGACCTTCGTGGACACCGCGGGCATCCGACGCCGCGTGCTGCAGTCCCAGGGCGCCGACTTCTACGCGTCCCTGCGCACCCGCTCGGCGCTCGACCGGGCGGAGGTCGCCGTGGTGCTGCTCGAGGCCTCGGAGCCGATCTCCACGCAGGACCTCAAGATCATCGACATGGTGCTCGAGTCCGGGCGCGCCCTCGTGCTCGCCTTCAACAAGTGGGACCTCATCGACGAGGACCGGCGCCGCCAGCTCGAGTGGGAGATCGAGAAGGACCTCGCGCACGTCGCCTGGGCGCCGCGGGTGAACATCTCGGCACTGACCGGACGCCATGCCGAGAAGCTCGTGCCGGCCCTGCGCACCGCCCTGGACTCGTGGGACACGCGCATCCCCACCGCGCGCCTGAACGCCTTCCTGGGCACCCTCGTCGCCGCGCATCCGCACCCGCTGCGCGGCGGCAAGCAGTCGCGCATCCTCTTCGCGACGCAGGCCCGCACCCGGCCGCCGCGGATCGTCATCTTCGCGACCGGATTCCTCGAGCACGGCTACCGGCGCTTCATCGAGCGCCGCCTGCGCGAGGACTTCGGCTTCGCGGGCTCCCCGATCGAGATCGGCGTGCGCATCCGCGAGAAGCGCTTCCGCTGACCCGAACGGGAGCACCGCGGCCCGCGTCGACCGTCGTCCCCTCCCGACC